>CALIBA010000047.1 GCA_938045435.1 uncultured Selenomonas sp. | reverse complement strand
TCCGATCATTCATGCAGCTACACCTTCAAAAAACGCTTGAGCGATACCCATGCCCCCATTGCGCCAATCCCCATCCCGAGCAGAACAATGACGATGCTGACATAGTTCATAAATGGGGACTGCGGAATAAGCGGAAAGAACGCGAGCGTATCATAGACCTTGTGCGCAACCCCTGCATAGAAACTACGCAGGACAAACGCGGAAATAACGCCGCCGATACAGCCGAGCACAATGCCCTCAAGAACAAACGGCCAACGGATGAACTCATCTGTCGCGCCGACATACTTCATGATGGCGATCTCGCGCCGCCGTGCAAACACAGTAAGCCGAATGGTATTGGCGATGATGAAGATCGTCGCGCTGCCGAGCAGCAGAATGAGCAGCACGCCGAAAAGGCGCACGAGCCGCGTAATGTCAAAGAGATGCTCTACGACATCCTGCCCGTATTTGGCGGCCTCCACACCATCCATCCGCTCGATCTGCTTTGCTGCTGTCTCCACCATATCCGGCTGACGTACGGTCACCTCGTAGGAATTCGGCAGAGGATTCTTCTCACCGAGCGCATCCAAGAGATATTTTTGATCGCCAAGGCGTTCCGTGAGGCGTTTCTTCGCCTCTGCACGGTCGACGTATTTGGCGGATTCAATCCCTTGAAGTGCCCGGATTTTTTCGCCAAGCGCCTCCTCCTCTGCCTCCTTGAGATCATTCTTGATATAAACGCTGATCTGTACCTGAGACTCCAAAAGGGAAGCAGCACGGTTCATATTCAGTGCAAGGATGAGAAACACCCCGAGAATAAAGAGTGATACCGCGACAGTGCCAACTGCCGCGAATGTCATCCAATTGTTCCTGCGCAGGGAGCGAAAGACCTCCTGCACAAAGTATTCACCCGTTCTAATCTTCATAGCCATATCCCCCGCGCACCTCGTCGCGCACAATATGCCCGTCCTCAATGGCAATCACGCGCCGTTTCATCGTATCGACGATATTCTTGTCATGGGTCGCCATCACAATCGTCGTCCCCGCCGCATTGATGCGCTTGAAGATGTCCATAATATCCCAGCTTGTCTCCGGGTCAAGATTCCCTGTCGGCTCATCTGCGATGAGGATTGCAGGGTCATTGACAATGGCACGCGCAATCGCTACGCGCTGCTGCTCACCGCCCGAGAGCTGAGAGGGGAAATTGCGGTATTTATCACGCAGACCGACAACATCCAAAACAGCGTTCACACGCCGCTGAATCATCTGGCGCGGCGCCTCGATG
>CALIBA010000046.1 GCA_938045435.1 uncultured Selenomonas sp. | reverse complement strand
CTTGGAAAGTCCTTCATCATCAAGGACAAATTATACGATCTTGCTCGCCAAGATATGACATCGTTGCGGTCATTGAAAAAATGCTTAAACAGCGCCGAGATTCGATTTCCCAGTATGAAGCGGCCGGGCGTCAAGAACTGGCGGATGCCGAAAAATTCGAGGTGCAGGTGCTCAGTCAATATATGCCTGCCCAAATGAGTGCCGAGGCTATTGCCGTCGCGGTACAGGCGGCGGTGGTTGAGACGGGTGCGAGTCGCGCAAGCGATATGGGTAAGGTGATGGCGGTGCTCAAACCTCATCATGAGTTTTAGATAGCGGGGAGGCGGCTCGATGTCTGGGGATTTGGTCATCCAGCTTGCCCAGGAGGCCCTAATGGTGGTTCTTCTGGTCTCTGCGCCTATGCTTGGGCTCGGACTCATTGTTGGTCTTTTGGTGGCCGTGTTTCAAGCAACGACATCCATTCAGGAGCAAACACTTGCGTTTATTCCGAAGATCATTGCTGTATTCGTAGCAATCTTGATCTTCGGACCATGGATGCTCCGCATCATGGTTGAGTACGTGACGAATATTTTTGTCTATCTTCCGCAGTATCTGCGATGAAAGGGGCGGCCGTGCATGGATTTGTATGAGCTGCTTCAGGGGCATATTGCAGCGTTTCTTTTGACACTGACACGGATCAGCGGGATCTTTCTCATATCTCCTTTTTTCGGCAGCTTGAATATGCCTGTGGTCTTTCGTGTTGCAGCAGCGCTCACCATGACTGTTATCATTTTTCCCGTAGTCGATGCGATGGGGACTCCTGCAGCGCCGGAGAGCGTATTGCTGTTTGCTGCTGCGGCGGTGGGTGAACTGTTCATTGGCTGGCTGATCGGGTTTATTGCCTATATTTCCTTTGCCGCTATTACCATGGCAGGGAAAGTCATGGATATGCAGGTAGGTTTTGCCATTGTCAATGTTGTGGATCCGACTTCCGGTCAGCAAATACCGCTTATCGGAAGTTTTCTTTATAATTTAGCGCTCATTGTCTTTTTAGCGACCAATGGGCACCATATGATTCTCGCAGCACTTGCAGAGAGTTTTCGTGTGCTGCCGCTTGCAGGGATGGAGTGGAATATCTCCCTCGCCCTTCTCATAGCGAAACTAACGGGAGGGATCTTTTTAACGGGAATGAAGATCGCCATGCCGATCACATTTGCCATACTGCTCACTAACGTAGGCCTTGGCATCCTGTCTCGTACAATGCCGCAGATGAATATCTTCGTTGTAGGTATTCCTATGCAGCTGATGATAGGTATTACCGTTCTGTCGATGATTATTCCGTTCTATGTCTTATTCCTGGATGTGCTATTTAATGAAATGTATGGAAATATATCGCTTGCGATACGAACCTTGCAATAGGGCAGCGTTCGTCTTTGACCTCCAGCGTTTCGCCGGCGGGGAAAAGACGGAAGAGCCAACGCCCAAGAAGCGTGCCGACGCACGAAAGAAGGGACAGGTCGGCCGCAGTCAGGAGCTGAACACGGCATTTGTTCTGCTCATTGGTTTTTTTTCTCTGAAGCTCTTGTGGGACAGTATTTATCTTTCGATAGCAAACTATACAACATACGTCTTCAGCAACGTCAATCAGACCGTTGATACAGAAAATGTTATTCGTATTTTTATTGGCATTATGACCATTCTTGCCCAGACGGCACTTCCAATCATGCTTTTTATCATGGTTATTGGTCTTGCTATCAATTTTTTTCAAGTGGGTCTGACGTTTAACACAGAGTCCATCGAGTTCAAACTGGATAAACTTAATCCAATCAATGGATTTGGACGCATCTTTTCCAAGCGATCTCTCGTGGAACTTGTCAAATCTTTCTTTAAGATTCTTGTGATTGGCTTTTTCCTTTATCGATTCATCCACGAACAGCTCCTTGCGATGCCGCAGTTTATGTTCTTTGATCTTACGACCAGTCTTGCGCTCGTTGCTGAAATCATTTTTCAGATGGCCTTTATTGTCATCGGTGTCATTATGGTGATGGCGTTCTGCGACTATGGTTACCAGAAATGGCAGACGACGCAGGATCTCAAAATGACGAAACAGGAGGTCAAAGATGAGTTGAAGCAGTCTGAAGGGGACCCGCAGATCAAGGGGAAGATTCGCCAAAAACAGCGGCAGATGGCTATGGCGCGTATGATGAAGGAAGTTCCAAAAGCAGATGTCATCATCACCAACCCGACGCACTACGCGATTGCGCTTGCCTATAAGAGTGGGATGATCGCACCACAGCTCGTCGCAAAGGGCCAGGATCTCGTCGCGCAGCGCATTAAGGAGATTGCACGGGAGTCACGCATTACGATTGTAGAAAATAAGCCGCTTGCACGTGCTCTTTATGCAAGCGTTGAGGTAGGGGATATTGTCCCACAGGAACTCTATCAAGCAGTTGCAGAGGTGCTTGCCTATGTTTACCGCTTGAAGAATCAGCGCCGTGGGGCATGATGGATATGGACAGATTACTATTTGACGAGTCCATATTATTTGATATAATGACAGAGAGATGGGATTTGGATGCGTGGAGGGACACGCGCCCAATCATAGGGAAGAAGGAGTGAACAAGGGCATGGCAGCACCGCAGGTCAGCGGCGTAAATCCGCTTTCGTCCGGCAATCTCATACAACGATACAGTGATGTCCTAATCGCAGTAGCTATCGTCATGATCGTCATCATGATGATTATTCCTCTGCCGACCATTCTCCTGGACATCTTGATCTGTTTGAACATCACGATCGCACTGCTCGTTGTTATGTCGGCAATTTACAACGTAGAGGCATTGGATCTCTCCGTGTTTCCGTCCTTATTGCTGATTACGACATTATTTCGACTCGCGCTGAACATCTCATCGACGCGGCTTATCCTGCTCGATGGTTTTGCGGGGGAAGTGATTACAGCATTCGGCAACTTTGTTGTCGGCGGAAATGCAGTCGTAGGTTTCATCGTGTTCGTCATTCTGGTCGTTGTCAACTTTATCGTCATTACGAAAGGTTCGGAGCGTGTTGCTGAGGTCTCCGCTCGATTTACACTCGATGCGATGCCTGGAAAGCAAATGGCTATTGATGCAGATCTCAATCAAGGAGCCATTACGGATGCCGAGGCAAAGCGCCGCCGCGAAAAGGTGCAGAGGGAATCTGATTTCTTTGGTGCTATGGACGGTGCATCAAAATTTGTCAAAGGTGATGCAATTGCTGCGATTGTTATTATGATAATTAACATTGGCGGTGGATTTGTCATCGGAATGCTTCAGCGTGGTATGGATGCGAGCCAAGCGTTGCAGACTTACACACTTTTGACTGTTGGTGAAGGGCTTGTTGCACAGATTCCGGCACTGCTCATTTCTACTGCAACGGGCATCATTGTTACGCGTTCTGCTGCAGAAGGGAATCTTGGCAGTGATCTGGTTAAGCAGCTCTTTAACAATGCGCGTATCTTTATGATTCTCTCTGGGGTGTTGCTCTTCCTCGCTGTTATGCCGGGGCTGCCGGGAATTCCATTTTTTGTGCTTGCGGTACTCTGTGGGTTCATCGCGTGGAACCTATATCGTGGACAGGCTGTCCAGCAAGAGGTGCAGCAGGTCGAACAAAAAGCCAAGGCAAAAAAGGAGGCAACTACACCAGAGAATATTGTCTCCTTGCTCCAAGTTGATCCCATGGAGCTTGAGATTGGCTACAGTCTCATTCCGCTGGTTGATACTGGACAGGGCGGCGATCTATTGGATCGCATTGTCATGATTCGGCGGCAGTGTGCATTGGAGCTTGGTCTTGTTGTGCCGACCATCCGCATTCGCGATAATATTCAAATCAAACCCAATGCATATATTATCAAGCTCAAGGGGATTGAGATCGCACGCGGAGAGCTGATGCTCGACCACTATCTTGCGATGAATTCTGGGACGGTTTTTGAAGAAGTTCCAGGCATTGAGACTGTGGAGCCTGCGTTTGGTCTTCCTGCACTTTGGATTTCAGAGAACGAGCGAGAGCAGGCAGAACTTAATGGCTACACCGTTGTGGATGCCGTTTCCGTTCTGGCAACGCATTTGACTGAGGTCATCAAGCAGCACGCTGATGAGATTCTTGGGCGTCAAGAGACACAGAACCTCTTGGATAACCTCCGCAAGACGAACGGAGCTCTGGTGGATGAGGTCGTGCCCAACATCCTGACGATCGGCGAAGTGCAGAAAGTGTTGGCAAGCCTGCTTCATGAGCGTATCTCCATTCGTGATATGGGAACGATTCTTGAAGTACTTGCAGACTATGGTACAGCGACAAAGGATACGGAGATATTAACTGAATATGTCCGTCATGCCATGGCGCGCCACATCACGCAGCAGAATGTCCAAAACGGTATGCTGCCGTGTATTACACTTGATCCGGCGCTTGAAAACAAGGTCGCCGGAAGTGTACAGAGAACGGATCATGGCTCTTATGTCAGCCTCGACCCAGATTCGATGCAAAGGCTTCTTGCCGCATTGCAGGAAGAACTGAAAAAGCTGACAGATCAGGGGTATCAGCCAATTGTTCTCACAAGTCCGACAGTTCGCCCCTATTTCCGCGATCTCGTCGAGCGCTCAGTTCCCGGCATTATCATCCTCTCACATGCAGAGATTGAGCAGAATGTTGAAATTCAGATCCTTGGGGTGGTGAGAATCTAAGTTGCAGGTAAAGACAATTCGTGCCTCTTCGGTAAAGGAGGCTATGGAACAGATTAAGGATGAACTTGGCAGCGATGCAGTTCTCCTTCATACAAAAAAATATCGTGAGGGGGGGGTTCTTGGCGGGGTAGAAATGATCGAGGTGACGGCGGCTGTTGATGAATCACAGGCGCGCACA
>CALIBA010000045.1 GCA_938045435.1 uncultured Selenomonas sp. | reverse complement strand
CACAATCTCTGAAGAACGTGCCTGTAATCCATCCATTTGAAGCAAATCTATTACACTCTTCTTAGAATAGCTTGTTCCAATCTCCAACTGTTTAATATACCAAGCAAATTGGGGATTCTCTGCTGCTAGATTTGTAAGTATCAATCCCCATGAAATTTCTGTATGCCATCCAATATCACAAATGAGTTCGCCAAATTTCGTAAGATGCAGTTTATCAGTCAACCCAGCATCATGTAGAAATAGCTTGAATTTCAATAACTGAGGTGCTGCCAAACTATTCTTATGAAAAAAGGAATCCTTTTCTTGAAAGAAGGATTCAAGCCATTCTGTCTTAGGGCTATGCGCCCCAAAAGAATTGATGGATCTCTTTTTCCCACTATCGTTTGGAATTTTTAGAGAATCAAACATTAAACATCCTCCTGGCAAATCATGGCAAGCATTGCAATGCCTGCAATCTTTTATTCTGACCTCACCTGTTGCAAAAGATATACACCCATATCGACAATGCCCTGCACAAACCGTACAAGATGAACAATATGCCGCTTTACGAAAGACCTGTCGAAAAATTTTTGCTTTCGATGGATTGCTCTTTAATACTTGCTCCTCTACGGAAATTCTATAATAATCTCTCCCTTCTTCAACAATGTAAGGAATATCCCAATCCAGTGTTTTTATCCATTCCTTCCAATTGGACAAGGCGCTATTAATCGTAATATATGTGATACCATCTTTGGTTTCTTCTTCATATTTTTTCTTTACACCATCTATAAATCGCCCATCTGCTCTATGTTTCCAATCTCCACGACGCATAAAATCGCGGAAACTATCTTTCGTAAATCCTGTTTCTCTTGTTTTTTCAATCATATCGAAATATGGTGCAACAGCCTCTGTGTATGCTATATTTCGTATAAATTCACTGGAACTGCTGGACATTGGACACAAAAGACATCCAGCACGCACATTTCCCTTTTTATATGCTTCATTGAGAAAAATATGATACATATAAACATAAAGAAAAATCTCTGCTGAAGTCCATTCTAATAAAGGAAAAAAACCATATTGCCCGCGTGTTTTATCCCCGTCAATGAAATATTGATAGCTTGACCTCCGCGCACTTTCATGTGCTCGCACGCCAACGAAAGCCAAACCCCGATAATCATGCTTCCCCGTAATTTCTCTTAATTTCATCACCTGTGGTGTGCTCTTATGTACCGAGCAGCACCAACGAAGCGTGCGGGATGGGGGACCAAAGAGATTCCAGGATTCCTCTGGTGTAAAATGCGAGGCGGCGCGATAAAATGGAATTCCTTCATCTTTACAGTTTGCTTCCACTGCATCAACAAGCGCATAGGTATCGGGGAACTCCATCCCCGTATCTCCAAAAACGACGACAAAGCTGCCCTGCGGCAGTGCTTTTTTCACAAGATCGAGCAAAACACAGCTATCCTTGCCGCCCGAAAAAGCAACATGGAAACAATCCAGTTTTGTGCGATACTTCTCATAGACCGCAACAATCTTCTTTACTGTCGTCTGCTCAATCAGCTCCAGTATCTCACGATTCTTTTGCACCATACGTGCAATATCCACACAACAGAGTTCAGAATCCTTCGGCAGAAGCAAAGCGCCGCTTTCATCCTCCATCAACTGTATTTGTGGTGCTGTATACACATCCCCGCCCTTTAACTTTGCCACCAAAGTCCCACGATAGTAATAACAATTCGCCTCTGCCCAGAGATATGGCACTTCATTCTGCCGTGCATACTGCCAATACACATCGAATCCTAAGACATCCAGCTCTGCGGCATAGACGGGACGCGGCTCCTTTGACATCTTAGTAGGCGATGTGTTTAGGAGCAATCCCCCCGTCTCATTGTCATATGTATAAGAATATATTTCAACCCCTCACCTTCACCAGTTTGATGATCTCGTTGAGCTGGCGTTCAATGGGTATTTTTCCAACATAGCCGAAATCGTACAGAAAAGCCCCTACCGCCTCTGATTCCAACGCAATGTTTGCGTGAAATACTGCGTCTGCAAGCAAATCATTATATTTCAAATTACATAAATTTTTTATAACCGTTCCTGCGCATCTCATATTTGGATAAGGAACATCAAAACGAAATTGTTGACTAAATCGTCTGCAATAACTTTCAAGTAAAAATAAATTCCATGGTTGTCCACATGACGGAAAACGTGCAAATGTGATAAATGATTTTAATGGAAGATAGTTCCCTGTTACAACTTCTGCAATCGCGGCATCCGTTTCAACAATATCGAAGTCCACATATTTATCTGCAATATAGCGCTCCGCTTCGACACGAATCATACTGTTTGCAGCCACACGCATGGCAAAGTGCCGCGTTTCTTTGGAAATTTTCTTTGCAAATTCCTGTAACTCCGACAGTGTACAGACATCCTGCTCTCTGCAATATACCCGCATACGATCCACAGCTGACATCTTCTGCCCCATTGTGCCCATGATTTCATCCTGATGCTTTTTCGTCAGCGTATCGCTCTTTCGTTCAAAGTCTTCTGCAAGACAACTGATATAAACAGCATCATAAAGCGCGGAACATGTCTCCGTTTCCAGTTCGTAGTTGCACGCAAGAACATCGTCAATGGGCAGTTCTTTGATATTCCAAAAGGGCTTATCCTGTGCAATCTCCTCCGCTTTCTTCTGTAAATATGTCCTTGTCTCATCGCTGATCTCTACACGGGAAATATGCGTGTAGATTTCTTTTTCTACCCGCAGGAACTCTTTGCGCTGTCTTAATGTATGTATAATTTCATCCGATGGGATATAGAGCAATACTTGCAGCTGCTCAAAACTCCGCAATGTCGCCTCCCCCCAAACGCCTAAGATTTCCTCCGCTACCAGATCCTGAACAACACCTTTTCGCTTGCCGAAATAAGCTGCTTCGTAATGCAGTTGGGGAAATATCTCTTGAAGAACTGCTTTGAGGATTCTTTCATTAAAAATATGCGCCCTGCTCAGTCTCTCCTGATGGCGCTGGAAAAAAGTATCATAAAAAATGACCTGCGAGCGACTCAAATACATTGTGACAATATACTGCAGCCAATCCTTGACTTCCTGGGCAATGAGGAACGCCATACCGCCCTCACATACCGTGAGCGAAGCAATCTGCTCCTCTATCACCTCGTCCGATGCCGGAAGTTCCTCACCGCCATGCTCCTCTCGCCAACGCGTGCGCAGCCTTCCCATTTCAATCGGGGAGCCAATACGGTACCCATTCGTATAGTGATGGCTAAGTAGTTGGAGTAGCGCATCCCGTAAAAAATCATTTCCGGCAAAACTTCCCATATAACTCGCCCTTTTCACAATACAAAAAGTGTCCTAAACAAGCTAATAATAAGACCTTGTCTTACAGATGTATTATAACACAAAACAGTAATAATGCGATAATCGCAGAAAATTGACAACTTTTACCGATAAGAATTCCAATATTCCTAAATATTCGTTTTCCATTCTTGTTTTCCTGCCTTCACGCTTGATATGCGCTATGCTGCGATTTTTACACCGGTCTATCATCTAAAACGTACAAAATTCTTCAAAAAACCATATACACCTGTCATTTACTACAGGACGCTCCTGTATGTCTTTATGTTAAAATAAAACAAATAAGAATTGTCGTGCAAGGGGGAATTCTATGAACGCAGCAAAAATCCATCTCCTTGCCGCGCTCTGCATCCTCTTGGCGCTGTTTACGGGAGGCTGTTTTAGGGGGGAGGCACATCTTTCCGTGCATGCGGATGGTTCATGCACACTAAAGAGTACATTGCTCGGCATGGACTTCATCAGGCAGAGCCTCGCCGAACACAAAGACGAGATTATGAAAAATGATCCGTATGCCCGTTTCCGAGAAATTGCCGAAAACGGAAAGACCGGCTTTGAAATCATTTCGGATTTCCCCGATATGAAAGCCCTCGCCAAAAGAGGCGGGCCGCTGTTTGCCCGCCGCGACGGCAAATGTCTCGGGCTGCTGGAGAAAAAGACATGGCTCTATGACGCCTATATGTTTGATCTCTGCCCGAGTGATGCCATAGGGGAGGGCGGGCAGACAGCCCCGCAGGTACACGCACTGATGCAGGGCTTTCTCCCCCAGATCCAATACGATTTTCGTCTGGCGCTGCCCGTCCCGGCAGAAAGCCACAATGCGGACGGTGTGGAGCGGGACGGACAGGAGCTCCGCTGGGATCTGTCCTCTACGCTGACCAGTGGACAGGAAAAACGCATCTGCGTAACATACCGCATATGGAACAGAATGCACATCGCCCTCACCGCAGGGCTTGCACTGCTCTTTCTGGGGCTTTCCGCTGCTGTCTTTTTCAGGCGGCAGGAGGATGTAGAGGAGGAAGGAAGACGGCGGCTGCTCCCCGCAGCGCTCTGCGGGGGGCTTACTCTTGCCATCATCGCCTTTTCTGCCTACATGGTCCTCTGCCCGCCCACCCTTACAGCACAGGATTCCATCTCTCCTGTGCTCTCTGATGCACAGACGGCAGAGAGCGCATCTCAGCAATAGCAGCTTCTGAAAAAACGGTCTATGTACAGCCGCATGATGACAGCCATCGTCCTATCATGTTGTAAGGAGGACTCCCATGACAAAATGGAAATCTCTGCTTTGCGCGGCAGCCGCCGCATACAGCGCCTGCGCACTCCTCACCGGATGCGTCGGGGGCGGCAGTGCGTGCCTTGCTCCGCAGCCGCCAAAGACTGCATCTGCACAGCTGAAGTTTGCCGGCAGGGATGTACCGCTCTATGAGTACTGCGGCGCAGAACTCCCTGCGCTGGAGGGGGACGATTCCTGTCTTGCCGTGACAAAGGACGCCATCTACGGCATCCAATACATGCCCGAGGAGAAAAAATACCATCTCCAAAAGATGCGCCTAAAAGACGGCATCATCACTGATGTCGAGGATCTCGGCATCGTCCGCGATGCGCCTGTCACCTCGGACGGCACGAACATCTACTACATCACGAGGACAGATGAAATCGCCATGTATAACGGCAAAGCTGCTGTGATGAGTGCTGCGCCGTCCACCAACATTGTCCGCGCCGTCTTTGGCGCTGCGGACGGCTATACGAGCCTGCGGTTCCTGGCGGGCAGCGATGTGATGCGCGGCACACTATCCAAGGAGGGACTAAAGGACGCGAAAGCCGTCCTCTCCAAGGATGTATTTGGTGCACTCTCCAACAACCATAGTGAAACAGAGGAGAATAATGCGTTTCTCATCTGGGCGGATCGGGACGGCTTCTATGTCTCCACCATAGCCACGCACGGCGGCATGGATAAGGATGAGATAACGCCCCTTCATTTCTATGATCCCGGCGGCAGGAAGATCCGCACGTTCGCGTGCAATATGGATCTGCCGAGCGATGCGGAAAAATACCCCCAAGGAGAACGCTCTGCCATCGTGACGCGGGACTATGTCGTGTTTTACGGTCAAGGATATATGCGTGCCTTCGCAAAAGCAGACGGCAAACATGTCGGGGATGTTGCACTAACGCTCGATGACAGGAAACTTTCACCATCGGGCGCTGCGGCAGATGATACCAACAACATCTACTTCATCCACGACAAGACACATATCTATCGAATTGACCTGTAATATGGTATTAAGGAGGAATACCAAATGAAGAAATGGAAATCTCTATCGCAGCGACTGCCATCGCCGCATTTGCCGGCACAGTGCTTGCAGGCCGCGGCGGCGACTCCGCGGGCGGCACAAGCGGCACAGCGAAGAAAGAAGTACCGGTGATCGGCGGATCTGCCGCCCCGAAGCTTCCAAAAAAAGCTCTGCCGCATGGATCAGTAAGAAATGAAGGGAGTGTCTTCCATGAAAATCAAATCATTGCTCTGCGCCGCCCTCCTCGCGCTCATTCTTCTCCCCGCCGCCCTCTGCGCGGCGAAAATCACGGATGAGGATATGGCGCTGGGCGGCATCCGCATCGGCGATACGCGTGCCGCGGTCGAGGAACTCTACGGCGGGGGCAACCACTACGCGGACGGCGTAAGTGTATGGAACGGCGAGGATGTCGGTATACACTTCATCGACTATGGCGCGTCGCTCCTCGTGACGTACCGCAGCACCGAGAGGGGCTGGCACGTCACCGCCGTGCGCCTCGGCATGGACAACGGCATGAACAAGTACCGTTCAAAGCCGTCCGAGGCATCGCAGAGCTTTACAACGCCGCGCGGCATTCATTTGGGCAGCACGGCGGACGATCTTGAGGCGGCATACGGCTGCCTGCCAAAGCCCAAGTGCAGCCACAACGTACCGCCCGTCTGCGGTTACTTCTACGAGGGGGAAACGGCACAGATCGTATTTTACATCTGCGACGAGCACAGCCCCGGCATCCGCTTCATCTGGCTACACGAGAAGTAAAAAAGGGGAGCAAATGCTGTGGTGGGTGTACCACGACATTTGTGAAAGAACCGTAAAAAGGGAGGAACAACTATGTACATCAAATCATTTCTCTCCAAACCATTTCTATCCGCTCTCCTCCCCTCTCTCCTCCTCTGCGTACCGTTCTCGACAGCAGAAGGCATGGAGGGGGATCGTGCGGAGCAGTACACACGACTGCCGCAGTCCATAGAGGAGCGGCAGGATCCGAGGACGTACGACTGGTCACGCTCCGTGGAGTCCCCCGTCCCATGGCTCACGGTCGAGGATAGTATCGTGACGATCTACGACCAGAACGACGTCAAAGTCTACCGTGCCGTCTACCCCCAGCTTCAGCTCGTGGATGATGACAACGCACCGCTTGCAAAAGCATTCGACGCGTGGAATGCGGAGATCGGCACAGGTGCATGGCACAGCCCCATACGCACGTACAGTGAGGAAGCGCGTGCAGAGGATGGAAGACTCGTCTTCTATTACAGCGACATCACGCCGATTTCGCAGTGGGGGCGCGTCGATGACCAGATGATCTCATTCTTTATGGAGGGCTCCTCCTATGCGGGCGGGCCGCATCCGAATCCCCATGTTGAGGCGTATACGTTCGACCGCGCGAGCGGACGACAGATCACGCTCGATGAGATCATCACAGACCGTGCACTGCTGATCGAGGCCATTGCGGCGGCGTTCCGCACGCAGTACTCTAATGTCTTGCAGGAGGACTTCCCACGCGGCATCATGGAGGCGCTCCTCATCCAGCATCCGGCAGACAAGGGACTCACGAGCTTCTGTTGGTACATGGCAGCGGACGGCAGCCTCATCATCTACTATCCGGTTTCCACACTTACGTCCTACGCCGCCGGCAGCTTCACCCTCACGATTACGAGGGATGACGCCCCGCAGCTATTCAAAGATGCCTATCCGCTGAGGTGAGAGCTGGCGGGGTAAGAGAGAATCGGAGGTTCTTTTCTATGAATATCAAATCACTTCTATGTGCCCTCCTCCTATGCGCACTGCTCCTTTCGGCAGGGCTTTCTGCGGCGAGCGCAGCAGAGCTGGCGGAGGAGGACATGGCGCTGGGTGGCATTCACATCGGCGACAGCAGTTTTGAGGTAGAGCTGCGTTACGGTG
Source organism: uncultured Selenomonas sp. (assembly GCA_938045435.1). Classification (GTDB taxonomy): domain Bacteria; phylum Bacillota; class Negativicutes; order Selenomonadales; family Selenomonadaceae; genus Centipeda. Next base: position 5,507 of record CALIBA010000045.1, on the reverse strand, counting down.
CACCCGAGCGCATCGAGGACGGTGCGCAGGGATTTTTCGCCGGACAGATTGTCCCCCTGCGTACGTATTACTACTTCGGCGATTATTTACAGGTGCGTTTTCTCCCCGATGCAGCACGTGTCTACGATGTCATGCTCGGGTTAAACGATGTGAACGCATACGGTCATGACATGTCTGCCCATGCACGCAGCATTGCAACACCGCACGGTATCCATCTCGGCAGCACACGTGCCGATCTGGAATCTGCCTATGGGTATCTCCCACCTCCCAAATGCGGACACACGGCGCCGCCCGTCTGTGTTTATTCCTATAGTGGCGAAAGTGCACAGCTCGCCTTCTACATCTGCACCGAGCGCAGCCCCGGCATCCGCTCCATCTGGCTCCACGAGAGATACGAATAAATGCGCGATGTGCGCATAGTATCGTCTGCCGCACACCGCACAGGCAGCGCTCTGCAAGATGGCCGCGACTCAACTACTCTATATGGGACAATAAAACCCCGGAGCTTGATATCCCCAACAAGCTCCGGGGTTGTTTCCTCACAGCCAGCCAGCCATGCAAGGAAGCACTGATTCATCCGAGGGGACTGCCCCCTGCTACGCTCTCAGTTCCTCTTTTCCCATGCAGTGAAGCGATAAGCACGCGCACCGCCGCCGACATCCACGCCGCTATAATAGTCGTCGTAGAAGCCGTACTCCTCAAGGTAGTCCCGCACGGCGATATTGCCCGTGTAGACATCGAGTCTGCCGCTCGGCAGCGCACTCCTAAACTCACTTGCCGCAGAGGACGGGGAGCTAGGCTCGTACATCGTGATGGTACTGCCGTCCTTGACGAAGATGGCGAACTTCGCCGCCTTCACATGGCTCTGGAAGGTGCTCTCACTGATCGTACCTTTCCACATGGCAAAGGTTATGCCTGTCATCACGATCATCATCGTGCAGGCAATCGCCATTACCTTTGCTATAAGTTTCATAAAACATCATCTCCTTTTCATATGGATCGTGGTGCTGCGCGGTCTGAAACCGCACAGCTTTTTCACCCCCTTGACAAAGAGAGGGAATGAATCAGTGTTTCCTTTATTATAACCGAAACACCGGGGGCACCGTACTGTAGTAAATGACAGGTTGACAAAAAAAATTTTGCATCTTGGCTCTGTACGCCCCGTCGGAGTTCTTTCGGGGAGGCGAAACGCGTTTAAGAAGTCCTACCGTATTTGAGCATACAAGCGCACGTACGCTTGCAGAGCGAGATGTCTGCGTAGAGTACGCTGATTGTCCGTAACTTTTGACAAAGACCCCAATATTAATATTTCAAAAGAACCCTATTTTCTAGTGTTTTCTAGTGGAACGAAAAAGATGTTTTGTGCTATAATGGGCGAACGAGGCTCCCCCTCGTAAAATACGGATGCGAGAATTTGGCTTCATCCGTGCAGAAAAAAGGAGGAACCACTATGAAAAAACCTTTATTTGCCAAAATCGCAGCAGCACTCCTGCTCATCCCTCTCGCCCCCATGGGCGCGGACGTTTTACAGGCACCCATCCACTTGATAGCCGCCCACGCTACGCCAAGCACTGCCCTGTCGGGTACGGTAAAGCAGTTCACACAGCAGGCAGCGGCACCGGGGCATAGAGATTTCAACGGCTCGATTCAAAGCCCTGTCTCGTGGCTGATTGCCGAGGATCAGTGCACGGAGGTCTATGACGCGCACGGCAAAAAACTCTTTTACGGCAGCCATCCAACGCTGCGCCCCGCAAACGGCGCATCTGCGCAGCTTTCGCGAGCACTGGACACATGGAACAAGAGCATGGCGAAGTCATTTGAAATGAGCTCTGCCCCCGTACTCGACACCATCAACGAGGCACAAAGGAGTGGGCAGGAGGTTTTCGGTGCTCCCTACTTTGATATGGTCACCATCAGCGCATGGGGGCGCGTCGATAAGCAGATGATTAGCTTCTTTTTGGACGGCGCCTCTTACAGCGGCGGGGCGCATCCCATCTCCACGGCGGGTGCGGTGAATCTCGATGCCGCAACTGGCAGGGAGATCGCGCTCGATGAGATTGTCGTCGGCAGAGAGGAGCTGCTCACCGCGCTCATTGATGCGTTCCGTACACAGTATCCGGGGCGCGAGAAGGAAACCTACGAGAATAGCATCGACGCTCAGCTCGAACAGATCCATCCGATCGGAGAGGGTCTGACAGGATTCACATGGTATATGGGCGACCGCGGTGAGCTCATCGTTCACTACCCTGCGTACACCCTCGCCCCCTACGCTTCCGGCAGCTTTACCATCACAGTCACGCGCACGGATGCACCGAGACTTTTCACAGACGCCTATCCGATGAAGTAATAAGGCGCCCCTTCTACCACATAAAAAACCGAGTCTTTCACATAATGCAGTACGCCCACCACGCGAACACATCGTTTCGCAAGCAGTCAAACGCTTATCTGCCTAAATACCGTCGGACTTCTTAAACGCGCTTCGCTTAAACAAAAGAAGCCCGACGGGGGCAGAACGCGCCCTTTCCCTGCTTGCTCCACTAAAGTTCGCTTCGGTGGGCGTACTGCATTCGTGATCTCCACAACAGTTGACAAAGCGCCAATGGGGGCGCGTCCCTTAAAAATACGCCGTGACACTCATCCCAAGCACGCGCTGGCGTGCACCATGATAGCTGCGCATCGGTACGAGTGCAGCTGCGGGATGTGCGGGGCGCAGGTCGAATCCCTCGACCGCGAGCGCAACCCCGCGCATGAGTACGATGTCCGTGCGTGCGCCCCAACCGCGAAAGCCCGCGCGTCCAAAAAAGCTCGGATCCCCGTCCATCGTATGATGAAGGAAGGTCGCACGCGGCTGATGATAGTACGAAATCCAAAGTCCGTAATCGCCGGCTTTCTCCACATTGGGCGAGCGCCGAAGACGCAGCGTCGCCACTGCACCGCTCCCATGCTCCGTCCATCCATCGAGATCCGTATGTGCGCGTCCATGCAGATACTCAAGTTCAAAGCTGCTGTGACGGCCAAATCGGTAGCCCGCAAAGAGTTCCAGGACGCGCTGTCGGTCCATCCCACCATGCAGGGAGAGCGGACTGCGCCGCACATCTTCAGCCGTGACGGCGGGCGCTTCTGAATGCAAGTCGTAGTAAAATGCGCCGCCCATCCACTTTTCCCAGTTCCGCTCATAGCCGAGGATGACGCCGCGCTTTCTCTCCTTTGCCCGCGATGCGACGGTGCGCCCGTAGAAGACAGAGGTCATCCCGATGTCCTTGTCCCCGAGGCGGTAGCGCACCCCCTCGACCCGCTTATCGAATACGTTGCCCTCAATCGGCGTAAAGATATACCTACCGGCGCGAATCTTCGCATCATGCGCATCCGTGTACTCTACATAGAGGCGCGAGAGATAAAGATGCCGATCACTCGTATGGGATGCCCCCGCAGGATCCTTGTCATAGCGTATATCCTCGATCATCCCGCTCACACTCCACGCATCACTGAGATGCAGCGTAGGAGCAATACGAAAGCGGCGCGTGGAGAGGAATACATTCCGCTTTTCATCGACAGACGGCAGCTGCATCTGCCCCTTCCCATAGAGCCAGCGGTAATCTCCCCAGAGCGTAATACGCGGCGCCGTCCTCACAGGCGGCGCGGCCTCCTGTCCTGCTCTTGTCATGGGAGCAGGTGCTTCTGCATGCACCTGCTCCTCCACGTCGGTGGTATTATCCGGTGCAGCCACAGCCCGCGGTAAAGCCGCAAGAAAAAGAAGCAGGCTCAGCAGCAGCATCTGCCTCACAGAAATGCCTCCTTTGAGAAGTTTTCTAATAAAATGATCTTTTATCAGAAACTCCTATATTTATTATTTTTATTTTATCATGAAAGAACAATCAACTCAATAGAAATAAACCAATGTTTGCTACAAGGATTTTGCATATAAAAAGAGAAATATTATAGGAATAATCGGTATAGAGCAATTTCGGAGGGCGGCAATGAACGGGTTCACCTTTCTTTGGGTGCTCTTTGGCGCGTTCTTTTTGCTAACGCCTGTGAGCGCCACAGCGCCCCTGTCCGTTGCCTGTGAGAAAAATTTCGGTTTGGACTACATCGACGCCCTGCACAAAGCCTCTTCCACCCCACTGCATGCGCAGGGAACAACGGTGAACTTACTCGAACTCTTCCAGGATCGACGCGTCGATGCCATTGAAGCCTATGGCTTTCAAGCGGAGTATTTTCTAAAGGGCTCCTCCGAGGAGCTGTATTGGTACCCGCATTTTTCTGCGGTCGTCGTACTCGCCGTACGGGAGGACTGTCCCTGTGATGTAACAGGGTGGGCAGATCTTCGGGAAAATGTTACCATCGTTCTGCCCGATGCAGCCCCGGAACGTGAAATATTCTTTCTTGCGCTTGCGCGTGGACTTTCAGCAAAGCCTCATCTCGCGGACGTGTTTTCTCTGCTCGCGCAGCTCAAACAGGAACATCGGCTGCTGTTCTACCCCGTACGCCGTGATAACCAGTACCAGATGGCGCAGGCGGACGGCGTCAGCGGCGATGTCTATGTGCTCTTCGCACATGAGGCAGCGCATCTGGTGCACCATGGTGCGCCGCTGAGGATTTGCATTCCAAAAGAAGGAACACTCTCCTTTTCCAAGGGACTGCTGTCAAGAAGGCCGCTCACCTTTGCCGCCTCCCTGCATACCGATCTAAAAGAAGCCGGCTATCCGATCGAACAAATTCCCACGGCTTCTCCCGTCACAGATGCAGATGCGTTTCTAAACGAGATAACACAGGCAAATACACTCTACCGCACGGAGATTCTCGCACGCCCCGCTTTCATGCTGCGGGAGCCGCATGAGCGGGTGCTGCTCCTTGTCCTCACGCTCGTGCTGACCGTCTTCTGGGGAGCATGTCTTCATCGGCGCGTACTGCACCGTGGTGCACGGCGTGCAGTGCTGCTTTTGATCGTCATGCTGCTCCTCTGGGAGATGGATCGCATTGTAAAAATCCTTGCCCTCCCGGACGATATTACCCTAACCCATACGCTGTGGTACCTCTACTATGTCTTTCGCTCAGGGCTTTCAGTCGCTCTGCTCTGGATTGCTTGGGCATCGGATGAGGATGTGCTCAACCGCAGGATGCCGCGTTGGCTGCGTGCAGTTTTTGGGGTGAATCTCTTTTTCGCCGTGTTGATTCTGTGCAACGATTTCCACTACCAGTTCGCCACATTCGTCTGGAATGCTGACATGCTGCGGTGGGAGGAGCGTCCCGCATGGGGCACCTATGCCTACTGGGTGCTCTGGCTCCTTGAAATCTTTGCGGCGCTCCTCTTTTTGCTCAAAAAAGCACAGCACCAAAAAGTACTGCGCCCTTCGATGGTGCTCCCGTTCCTGCTTTTTGCCTTCTTCATCTTCTACTCTGCTGTGCTGCACTACGATGAACGGTTTGAGTGGATCGAGTTGACCTGCGCCACCGTGCTCTTTTTCCTGCTCCTTGTGGAGATCTGGTAAATCTTCCACGTGCCT
>CALIBA010000044.1 GCA_938045435.1 uncultured Selenomonas sp. | reverse complement strand
AGTGCCGACAGCAGTTCCGGATCCATCGCAAGAAGAACAGCACGCTCCACATACTCCTCTGGCGTATGTGCAACAAGTTCTCCAATCCCAACATTATCCAGCAGGCTGGCACCAAACCTAGAACCATGCCGCGTGCCGCAGAACGTCACCACGGGAAGTCCCATAAAAAGTGCTTCACAAGTCGTCCCCCCCCCTTGATATGGATAGGTATCTAGGATAACATCTACATCCATATAATCTTTTAGATAGTCCTTAGCGCCTGGACGCAGCTCAAGCCGTGCAGGATCAATCCCTGCACGTTCGGCTCTTTTGTGCATCCGCGCAAGTGCTTCCTGTTTTGGGTGTACATTTTTCAGGATCAGACGCGCTCCCGGCACACGCTGTAAAATCTGCCCCCAGAGGGAAAGCATCTCATCCGTGATCTTTGCGAAGTTGTTGAAACTCCCGAATACAACAGGGGTATGTGCTGTGCGTTTTAGATGCTCATAGGAACGAAAACGCTCCGACGGTGTAAAGCAGAGATGCGTGTGCGGCAGACGCAGGATTCGTTCCACAAACAGTGTATCTATATCCGGCGGATCACAGATGGGATCACCCAGAAAATAATCCATTGCAGAAAGACCCGTCGTATCAAAATAACCAATGCCGCAGATCTGAACCGGTGCGGGTTTAAATGCCGCAATTTGCAGCGTTCGTCCCCCAGCCGAGTGTCCTGCAAGATCAAACAGTATATCCACATCATCCGCATAAATCTGCTTTGCTGCATCCAGTGCTGATGCTCCGGCAAGATCGCGATAGGCATCTGTGAGACCTGCCGCCCACGCCGTCACCTCACTCCGCTCTCCTCCAATATCATAGATGGTAACCTTAAATCGAGAACGATCATAACCTGCAAAAAGCTGTATCGAAAAATTCAATACAATGTGGTCTGTAAAGTTTGGCGTAAGATATCCGATATGCAGTTTATCCCGCTTCTTCTTCTGGTGGGTGAACTGAGGAACCTCTCCGAGCAGCACAGCATACGCCTCATGTGCCTCCTTCACTTGTGCATTACTCACATGCGCTGCATAATGAAGATAGAGGAGATAATCACTGAACATCGCCAGACGTTCGGACTTATTTTCACTGGGGAGTTCCCATGAGGCACGAAAATGCGGCAGGGCCTCCTCTAAATCTGACAACCAATAGAGAATTTGTCCCATAATCAAATGATAGTTGTAGTCATTCCCCTCTGGAAAAAGATTCTTTTTCCTCATCTTTTCCATATGTCGGAGCGCACTTTCCAGTCGGTCAGCAGCAATGTCTTCCCGCACTGCGGCAATCCCCTGCTCAAAGAGCTTCCGTTTGCGTTTTATATCGTGCCCAGATCTCACGATAACAATCCTCCATCTCGTGGATATAGTGCTCTTGATCCATCAATGGCGACCCCTTCATGCGATCCCGCAGTTCCCGGTGCAGCATGTCGAGCAGATCTATATTTTCGGCAAGTGCCACAGCTGTCTCTACATAATCCTCAAGTCTATCAGAAGCAAGATCCCCAAAGCCGATGTTGCAAAGAATACTGTATGTAAAACGTGTATTGTGTCGCTTTGTATGGTAAGAGATGACAGGAACCCCCATATAGAGTGCATCACAGGTCGTCCCACCGCCGGTCCAAGGGAATGTATCGAGGGCAATATCTACGTCCAGATAGCGGAGCATATAATCCGTCGTAGCCGCTTCAAACTGCACACGGCTCATATCAAATCCCAAACGCCGCAGGCGTTCGTATGCGATAAGAGCAATTCCTTTTTCCTGGTATGCACTATGTTTCAGCAGCAGCCGTGACTGCGGCAGTCGTTCCATAATTTTTATCCAGGCAGTGAGCATGTCATCTTGCAATTTATCATACTGACTGAATGATGCGAATTGAATAAATCCACGTATGCGGGCCGGCGTTCCCTGAGATACAGGAAGGTTCGTATATCCATTATAGCAGAATTGACTCGTTAGGCGCAGCAATTTTTCGGCAAAACAGGACGCGCTCATGCTTCCCTCCGGATCGCAATAGCGATCTGTAACGAAGTAGTCTACTGCCGAAAGCCCCGTTGTCGCCATATAGCCAAGCCCAGATAGCTGCACTGGCGCAGGTTTCCATGCAAGTGCAGGAAGTCCGGTGTGTCTCGTGTGTCCGGCAAGATCAAATAGTATATCGACCTCATCTTCATAGATGGCACGGGCAATACCTGCAGGATCATTTAAGAGTGAAGACAAATCACACCACTTCGTCACCAGGGTCTGAAAAAATACCGTATACTGATCCACCTCACCAAGGCTATACACATACACTTCAAAATCATCACGACTATATCCCGCAAGAAACGGCCATATAAAGTACTGCATCACATGCTGACGGAAATCTCCTGAAATATAGCCGATGCGGATCTTATCTTTATGTCGTTGCTGCATATGGGTAAAGGGCACAATGTCGGTGAAAAAGTTTTGATAGCCCATGCTGTGCCGCAGAACATCTTCCGGACGCATATCAATGATATTGAGATAAAACAGTGCATTGCTGTAGTAATTACGTTTCTCCTCCAGCGTGTCCGCCGCCTCAACATAGTCCAAGGAATAGCGGAACGAATCCACAGCATGCGTAACCCATCTGCTGTAATTTGCACGCATCTGAAGCAGAACCCGGTATATCTCCGGTGCTGCAGGCAGGCCCGCATCAATCTCAGCAATCGCCTCCTGCACAAGACACAAGAGCTCCGATCTGGGCCAAACGGCTCCCGCCCCGGAGAAGAAGAGAAAGAGGCGTGCTGCTTCCCGCTCTCTTGGGATGCCTGCGGCAAAATATGCCCACTGTGCAGCCCTGTGCTTCATCCCTAAAAAAAAGTACCCCCACGCAAGAGTGAGCCGCTGCGCAAGCCCCAGCGCTTCATGTCCATCCAGCGTATGTGCCAGGGAAACTACCCTGTGCCAGTCCCGCTGTTCCTCGGCATGGACAAGCGCCTCATTCATTTCCTGCGCATTCCACTGCACGCCATCAGCAAGTACACGGGAGTATGCACGCTCCATAGCGAACATGTACGTTCCCGATGCAAAAAGAGCGCTGTCCCTCAGACGCCAATAGAGGAGATGATGCAGCTGGGCAAGGCGCTCCTCATCCCGCAGAAGCTGTTCTGCATGAAGCAGCAGCTCCGCGATGCTGGCAGAATAGCCTTCTGTCATCTCCAACATCTGGAGTGCAGGCGCAACAAAGGCGCTGCGCGTAAACTCCTTTGCCGTAAGCAGCGGAATGCTGTACTCTGCCGCACGGCAGACATCCAGAAGATCGGCGCCGACGCCGATGACAAGATCCACTGCATCATATGGTGTCTCATCCACAAACTGTATCTGCGCTGCATCGCTTCCCTCTGCCATAAGACGTGCAAGATCTGATTCCGACAAAAGTGATGCAAGACCCACGGGAACCATCAGCCGTGTACGTGGCATCCGGGCAAGCAGCGCCTCTAGTAAAGAGAGGAACTGCTTGCCCTCCTCCATGCAGCCGACAAAGCCAATCGTCGGCGCAGCGCCATCGAGCAGCGGTGTGCGGTACGCATAAGTGGTGAACAGATCGACGGGCTGATAACACCATGGCAGCCAGTCCCCCACTTCTGAAACAGAGGGCAAGGAAAGAGCCAGATCCGCGGGACAATGTTCTGCAAGAGATACCTGCCGATCCGCAGGACGTCGCCGTAAAATTTCCTGTGTAAAATGATCCGGCACGAGCGGTGATAGGTCTACGAGGAGATCGAGCGCATCCTGTCGGATGACCTCTGCCGCCTCCTCCGATGAACAGTCATCCAGTCGGCGAAAAGCCTGTATTTCCGCCTTGGAAAACAGGGTCGGATCTCCGCTGCTGCCGATATGATATGCATAGACCTCAAAGCGCGAGGGGTCATAACTTATGAAAAATACCGATAAAAAGTCGCGCCAGCGCCCCCCTCCAAAATCAGAAGAAAGGTATCCAAGACGAATTTTCCGCGGCGCATGATCTCTATGCGTCCCCCTCTTATCTCTTCGCTTTGCTTTCTTTTTCTTCATCGTCCACCTCTTCTTCCGATAGATAACGAGCCATCGCGGTGCGATATACACTCTCCAGCGCACGCATATATGCCGCCTGATCCATGATCGGAGACTGCGCCATCATTGTGCGCAGCGCTCGATGCAGTACGTCCAGCGTATCGAGATCCTCTGCAAGCGCTGCGGCGCGCTCCACATAGAGCGCAGGGGTTGTTACCGCAAGCTCTGAGAGGCCCATATGTGCGAGCAATGCATAGGAAAACCGCGTGCTCCGCCGCGTACCGTACATGGTAACTACGGGAACGCCCATATAGAGTGCGTCACAAGTTGTGCCGCCGCCCGTCCACGGATAAGTATCAAGCGCAATATCCACATCCAAATAGCGCTGCATATAATCCGTCGTCGCAGGCTCCAGTATGACGCGCTGCATATCAAGGCCGGCCTCTTCCAAACGCATGTACACGGCCTTTGTCATCGCAGTCGAAAATAAAATCTGCGCCTTGATGAGCAGCCGCGCCGTCGGCACGCGTACAAGAATCTCCCGCCAGAGCGCAATCATCTCATCCGTGAATTTCCGATACTGATTGAAAACCCCAAAGAGGATCCATCCCCGCCTGCGCGCAGGTGTTCCTTCGGACGCAGGCAGATGTGCATGTGGGACGTAGCAAAACTGACTGGGCAGGCGCACAAGCTCCTCCGTAAAATACACCTCACTGCCTCCCTCTGGGGGATCACATGCAGCATCTGTCAAAAAATAATCTACTGCACGAAGCCCGGAGGTCGCCATATAGCCAAGTCCTAGCATCTGCACGGGAGCAGGTCTGCGCGCAAGGACAGCAAGAGCCCCCCCGGATGCATGTCCCGCCAGATCCACAAGAATATCAATCTCGTCGGCATAGATCTGCGCAGCGATTTCCTCCACAGAACATCTGCCCATATCCCGCCACACATCTGTATGCGGACGCAGCGCCTCCGTCACATCATCCGGTTCCTCCGTCAAACTATAAGCGTACACGGCAAAGGATGTACGGTCGTAGCCGAGCAGCAGCGGCTGGACAAAATTCTGCATCACATTGCGGCGAAAATCCGGAGAGAGATAGCCCACACGGATCCGCTGGTGCGCATACGATACCGTATGCGCATACTGGGGCACATCTTTGAAGAATTGGTCAAAAACGCAGTGCGCACGGAAAAATTCTGCTACATCGACATCCTGCGCATTCTGTGCAAGGAGAAAGGAACTATAAAGTGCCGTATTCAGCGGCTCCTCCTCATACGCAGCATAATAAAATGCTGCTGCCTGCGGATCTCCAATACGGTAGGCGACGGACGCCCGCAGCTGCAAAAATTCCTTGCGCACCTCCGTGCGTGCTGTATCGAGATATTCCTGTGCGAGCCGCATGGCATGCGGCAGATCCCCTAGACGCTCGATGGCATAGGCGTGCAGATAACAGAGAATATCATCCTTCGCTCCGCCGGCAATGGCTGCACCTGCCGCCTGTCGCGCCAGCTCATACTGCTCTCTGTTCAATGCTTGGAACACAAACGCCTTTACCACATGAATATCAAAAGGTGCAGTTCCCTTACTCAATGTATCGTTCCCTACGACATGTGACTTTAGCGGCGGCGCGATTGGATGGTTCTTCAACATCAAATCTCCTCTTTGGCACTGCGTACATAATCCAGCCAGATGCGTTCATAAGCCGCGCCGACCCCCCGCCCATATCCCACAGGATCCATCACGGGGGAATGCTGCAGCATAATGCGCAGCCCCGCATGCAGGGCATCCAGCATCTCTGCATCTCCTGCCAGTGCAGCAGCACATGTGATATACTCCTCGATCGAATGGGCAATCAGCCCATGTGCGCCGATCTGCGTCAAAAGAGAGGCACCAAAACGGCTGCCCACACTCTCTCCCGCAAGCGTTATCACAGGTACCCCCATGCAGAGTGCATCACAGGTCGTCCCCCCACCTGGATAGGGAAACGTGTCAAGGGCAATATCCATGCGGGAATAGACGCCGAGATAATCCCGTGTCGTACCCTCTATCTCTACGCGCTCCTCAGGTATCCCCGCCGCGCGGATGCGACGCAGCGCCTCCCTGCGGCTGTCCTCATAGGAAAACACCGCGGTCTTTAAGAACAGCTTTGCACGCGGAACCTGACGCAGAATCTCAGCCCATACAGAAAGCACCAGATCATTTACCTTTGCAAAATGATTGAGACTTCCAAAAACAATATCCCTGCCAGAAGCAGGTGCATGCGCTAAGGGCGGCGGCGTATGCAGCGGCTGATAGCAAAAATGTGAATGCGGGAGAACCAATAATTTCTCCGTAAAGCCTGCGCCTGCGTTTCCCTCTGCCAGAACAGGATCAGCGATGAAGTAATCCACCGCCGGCAGCCCTGTCGATGCGAAATACCCAATCCCAGAGATCTGCACCGGCGCAGGTCGGTACGCCATGATGGGCAGCGTCCCGCCCGCCGTATGCCCTGCAAGATCCACGAGAATATCAATGCCGTCCTGGTAGATCGCCTCTGCTGCCTCCTTGGCAGAACATCCTCTCAGATTGCGAAAGGAAGATACTTTACGCCGTACTTTCTGCGTAAAGTCATCCTCACGGTTCATCGCGTACACATGTACAGAAAATCGTTCCGGTGGAAGCGCTGTAAAGAGCGCGTAGGAAAAGGAGAGTACAACATGTTCGCGCACATCCGGCGAGAGATAGCCGATGCGCAGCGGTCTTGTGTGCCCCATATCGTGCGGCTGATGGGAAAACATCTGCACGTCCGCAAAGAGGGCGCCATATGCTTCGGCTGCCGCGCGCTCCTCCGCCAGTGTTGTAGGAAGATAGTGGCGATTAAAGAGTACGTTGCTCGCATTGAGTGCACGCAGCATAAGATCCGGCGCTGCATCGCGTGCATGCTCATAAAACATCACCGCTTCTGCGGCAAAGCCGAGAAAGCGTGCACACTGTCCCGCGAGATTGTATACCTTTTCTGCAACGGCAGAGGACATCGACTGCCCCAGAAGGGACTGAAGCAGGGAGAGCGCACGAAGCCGCTCTCCCTGCATCAAGTGGATCCGCGCCCGTAAAAAGATCGTATAGGGATCATGCGGCAGATACCGCGCACGCTCCTGCCATGCAGCAAGCGCTTCCTCTCCCCGTCCTGCCTCGATATGAACAGCCGTCAAAAGGCCAGCCGCTTCCGCCGGCGATGCGGTGTGAAGCTGCTGAATGTCCGAACGAGCAGCTGCCTCATCCCCTCGCGTCAGTGCCTCATAGATCTGATCTCTAAGTGCATCAACATCCGTATTCCCCTGCTGCATCCCCTAGGCCTTCCCTTCTTCCAGACGCGCGGCACGGCGCTCCATGCGCCTGTCCCCTGACCTGTTCCCTCGGCAAGACTGCGGCAAGAGGAGCACGAATGCCCCCTGTATCTCCTGCGAAACTGCACCACCATACGCCATGGCGAGTGCCGCACTGCGCTCCATATCCTCAACAAGTGAAGCCGCCGCCGCACGCACATCACCGGCAAGCAGCGCACGGCGGCGGGGTGGAAGCTTCTTTTCGCTGTACCTTTCATAGTAGAGACAGGTGCGTGGAAAAGCGCTGCCAATCAGTACCCCGGTCAAAAACGGTGCATCGGAATCACGCTGATAAAGCCCATTCAAAAATGCTATGAGCACTGCATCATCCGCTCCCATCTGATAAAGTACACGGAAAAACGCTGAGAGCACCGTATTTTGATACTTATTTCCCTGCAGAGATTTTAGGAAAAAATCCACTGCCGCCTCCATTTCCCCGCGCAGTGCTGCGATCTCACCGAGACACGCATAGGCATTGGGCAGAAGTGTCGCCGAAAAATCTCCTGCCCGATAATACTCTTCATCTAGACGAATTCCCTCAGCATAAGCCTCATATGCTGATTTTAGATGCTGTTGATCCCATGCGTACAATCCATAGATCATCGGAAAATCTGCTTTTTGGGGAAAGGCTTTCTGTGCGGATCGATAAACCTCCTCGATCTCATCTGCCCCCCGCCCCATCAAGATCAGGGTGTTGAGCAGGATCAAATAGGGACGTTCCTCTGAACCGGTGGGACGATGTGGGTTAGAGATCGCCGCGCGAGCGTATTGTTCCGTCTTTGGGTAGTCCTCCAAGGAGAAATAACAATCCATGAGATGATATGCATCGAGCGTTTGAATATCTCCCGCCGCACGCCGCGCACATATTAACGCTAGATTCCGTGCAGCCTTTTTCTTTATGATACGCGGTGAATAACCGGTATGATAAATGGTTAGATTGGGCGCGAATATCATTTCACTATCTGGATCCTGCTTGAGATTCTCCACATGTTCATGAATATTCCCAATAAAGCGCAGCCACGGCGCATTCCGAAAAATGCGCAAAACTTCTGCACTGGTCCCGAGCAACGCGCCTGTATCCATATCAATATTGATGAGATGGACAAAAAAACCATTGATTTTTTCCTGCTTGTCATACGCAGCAATGAGGGAGCGCACGCGGGGAATACTCTCCTCTGTAAAGTATTCATCTGCATCCGTAAATACAATCCAATCGCCCGTCGCCTGATCCAAAGCAAAATTCTTTGCAGCACTAAAGTCATCTATCCACTGAAATGAATAAACCTTCGCCCCGGCCTGCGCCGCAATCGCCGCTGTTCCATCGCTCGATCCTGTATCAACAACGATCATTTCATCTGCAAATTCCTGCGCGGATGCCAGCCAACGCGGAAGGTTCTCAGCCTCATTCTTTACAATCACACAGGCGGAAATTTTCACCAAGATACGATCCTCTCTGCGCTGCTGGCAGCACGCCAACATCTTTTATATCTCAGAGCATATTACATGTCTGATAAATTTCTCATCCGCCTTTGCAGGCGCGCCATACATATCGTCTTTTCCTGCGTACGCCAGGCATGCGGCAGAAGCAGGGCAAGTGATTCCCGTATTTCCGGCATAAATGAATCCCCATATATGACGGCTGCGGCTGCCGTCCGTTCCATTTCTTGCACCAGATGATCTGCTGCCAAATTGATATTACCTGCCAGAAGAAGCCGCTGAAAATAGGACAGTTTTTTTGAACTGCGGTTTTCATAGTAAAGGCAGGCATGCGGATAGGGAGAACGAAAAAGCGTCCCCATCAAAAATTCTGCATCTTTATCCTGATCGTATATCTGATTTAACACTTCAATGAAATCTGCTGTGCCTGCTCCCACCCGCTCAAACAGGCGGCACAAAGCAGCAAAAGTCGGTACGTGATGCGGATTTAGGCGCAACGAGCGAATAAAATACTCCATTGCCTCAGACGGCTGCCCAGACAGCAAAGAAAGATAGCCTAGACATGTATAAGCAATCGGCATGAGCAAGATCGAAAAATCACCTTCGCAATAATGTTCCTCATGCAGACAAATCCCCTCTAAGTATGCTTCGCGTGCCGTATTTAGATATCCTAAATCCCATGTATAAGCGCCATAGACAAGAGGAAATTGTGCCTTTGTAGGATATGCTTTTTTAGCCGCCATGTAGACTTCCTGAATCTCCTGCTCCGGCGCCTTCATCACGATAAGAGACTGCAATAAGACGCCATAGGGACGCTCTTCCACACCAAACGGCTGTTGCTTTTGTTCTAATATTTCGCGCGCATATTGTGCAGCCTTAGGATAATCGGTCAAAGAATAGTAACAATCCATTAAATGATAAATATCTGTTGGATGCTCCTCGCCCTTTTCCCGCCGTGCAAGTATAAGCGTCAGATTACGTTTTGCTTTACTCTGCATAATGCGCGGTGAATATCCTGTATGATAGAGGGTAAGACCAGGCGCGAGCATCATCTCCCGACGCGGATCTCCACTTAGATTCTCCACATGTTCATGAATGTTCCCCACAAAGCGTATCCATGGTACACGGCGAAAAATACGCTGTACTTTTGCCTGCGTCCCCAGAAGCACGCCCGTATCCATATCAATGTTGACGAGCTGAACAATAAAACCGGCAAGATCTTGTTGACCATCATACTCTTCGATGAGAGGCCGCAGGCGCGGCAGACTCTCCTCTGTAAAGTATTCGTCTGCATCGGTAAAGACCACCCAATCACCTGTTGCTTGATCGAGTGCAAAATTCTTTGCAGCACTGAAGTCATCCATCCACTGAAATGAATAGACCTTCGCTCCGGCCTTTGCTGCAATCGCCGCTGTCTCATCGCTTGATCCCGTATCGACGACAATCATCTCATCGGCAAACCCTTGGGCGGATTTCAGCCAACGTGGGAGATTTTCGGCCTCATTTTTTGCAATCACACAGGCAGAAATTTTCATGAAAGCACATCCCTCAGTTCCCTTGCCTTACGATGGTCAGCTGCCATCCGAAGTGCCTGCGCAAGGCTCTCCTGTGCGGCTCCCTTATTTCCCAAATAGGCATAAAAACGTCCTATCTCATACCAGTAGTCCGCATCGCATGCGTCCTCACAAAGCACGCCATAGCGTTCCCGTGCATCGAGTGCCTTTTGCCACTGTGCCGCCGCCGCACACCGGTCAGACAGCACAATCAGCTGCTTTGCGTCATAGGCACAGGCGCATTCCATCATTCGCTCCATTTGCCCCATATCTGCGTATTGTACAAAGGCATCAATGACGAGATTGTAGCCATCCATATGATCCGGCAACGAAACAATATCCGGCTCATCATAATGACGCCAAAACTCCTGCATTGCGCCCGGCAGGAGTGCGCGCAGGCGATGATAGAGCATCTGGCTCTCCGCTCTCGCATCGCGTTCCAAACGAAGCAATATCTCCGGGATCTCACGCACAAAACCTGCCAGTTCCCCAACAAGCCGCTCCCCAAATTCTGTGGGCGCAAGCGTCTTCATATCCATGTAAATGGATGGAATGGGAAGCTCCTTTCCCGTTTCACGTGCGAATGTCTTCGCTGCTTCATCCGCAAGCGCGAGCCAACCATAGCTGTCTGCAAAACGGTACAGATATTGAAGTGCCGCCGCATCGGTTCCAATGCGCTGACGCAGTGCGGAAAGCAGCACCGAAGGCGGCTCTGCCCGATGCAGCTCAACATAGACATCCAGCGCATCCTCCTGTGCACCGCCGCGCTGCAAGGCATAGAAGACTTCCTGCTCTGCCGCCGCAAAATCCCCCATTTCCATCAAGAGACGCGCACGTGCCGCAGCGACTGCACCCGCATACTGCGCAAACGAAGATGCTTCCCCACTCTCATCCTCTGGAAGTGCCTCCAGCTCTTTTGCACGCGTGAGTTCGTGCATCGCCTCCGCACGCTCTCCTCCCGCAGCACACAAAAGCCCCAACCGCCCGTGAAAGTCTGGAAGCAGCGGAAACGCCTCACATGCCCTGCGTGCAGCAGAGATTTGCTCTGCTGCTGTACACTCCTCCTGCGCCATACAGCTCAGCAAGAGATGATAGAGATGACTTTGTGCGCCTCGTGCCTGTACCTTTTCCTCCAGAGCAGCATGGGCATAAGCAAATGCCGAAGCATATTTTCCGAGGCCAAAGAATATATCCGCAAGATAGCGGGCATCTCCTGGGCGCATCCCACAGTGCGCGATCTCCTCCTGAAGAAGCGCAAGATTTCTCAAATGTTTCTCACGAATACGCCCTGATGAATAGCCCACATGCCGGATGGATAGAGCCGCCCTCTCATGATAGAGAATGGGCTCGCCATCTCTTTTTTTCAGTACCTCATGCACACGTCCCTCATAGTAAAGTCCCCGTCCCATACGCAGCAGGCGCACATGCGGTGCACGAGCGATCTCTTGCCCGCCGTCATCCTCATCCACATGCACAATGGGCAGCAGAATCGCATCCACCTGTGGGAGAATGACATCTGCCATAGCAAGGTAAGAGCGTACTTCTGCAGGGTCAAAAAAACTCTCGTCCGCATCCAGGAGAACCGCCCATGTACCCGTTGCCCTCACGAGCGTTTCATTGCGCGCCGCCGCAAAATCATCCTGCCACGGGATGTCATAGACTGTTGCGCCGGCTTCTGCCGCGAGCGCACGCGTCCCATCGGTCGATCCCGTATCGATGACGATCCGTTCATCCGCATAAACAGCCGCATTTTCGAGCCACGTTCTCATATCCTGCATATCATCGCGCACAAAAACACACGCTGATATTTTTACCTGCTGTTCCTGCGCGATGATATGCTGCCAGATCTGCCGCCGCCGTCCCAGCTGGCCTCTCATCTCATCCGTAAAAACTGTTGGTTCTGTACCACTATGATCCGGCGAGAGAGAAAGTGCAGATTCAGCCGCCTGAACGGCCTCCGGATAGCGATGCAGTGCCGCAAGCGCCTCTGCATATTCTGCATGCAGTTCGGGCAGTTCCGGAAAATCTGCAACAGCACGCTCTGCAATGGAAAGATACCGCTCCCTCAGATGCGGGCTTTTTCCATAAAGACGAAGCAGAATGCGGTAAGAACGGCTGGCGTAGATCACAGAACGCCGTCCTCCCTCAATGTCAAGCAGCGCATAGTATTCTGCCATCGCCGCATTGCCGAGATGATCATAGGTTTCTGCAAGATAGCGATAATAATATGCAGGGTTATCCGCTGTATTGAGTTCCGCTAAAAGGAGACGCAGATTCCGCTCCCCCTTCGCGTGGGTAAGCGATGAAGAGTATCCTGTATGAACGAGGGTCAGTTGTGCGGGCTCCAGCTGCTTCACATCGGTGACAGCACCATCGCCGTCACGCAGTTCCTCATGAATCCGCCCCACGTAGCGGCGCCCCTCCCGCACTTTAAAGATCCGCGGTGCAAAGGTATCAAGCAGGGTCTCGCCCGTGTCTTCATCGATGTTATGCCATGGGACAAGAATGATCTGCGTACCATCCGCATCTGCCTCACTGATCAGCGTACGCAGATGATCTGCTGTATCCTGCGAAAAATATTCATCTGTGTCGATAAAGACAATCCAGTCTCCATGAGCGAAACCCAACGCTGTATTTCGTGCGGCTGCGAAATCA
>CALIBA010000043.1 GCA_938045435.1 uncultured Selenomonas sp. | reverse complement strand
TCGTTCAGCTGGTTTCTACCACCCCGACTACTATGCCGAAACACACCCCAGCAACCATTTGAAGTCTCTCTGTCATATGAGCCTCACTTGAAAATATACCAACCATAGGGTATGCCATGCCCGAAAAATCGACCAATGTCTCCATGAGATACATGTATCCACCGCACTCAGCGTAGATGGGCATACCGCGGTCAGCACGGATATGGATGTCTGTACGCATTGATTCATTTGCTGATAATTGCTTTGCAAACATCTCAGGAAATCCCCCGCCGATGATAAGCCCATCTACCTCCGGTAGGACCTCATCATGCAGTGGACTGAATGTAATAAGTTCTGCACCATTTGCCTCTAGTTCTGCAAGACTTGCAGCATAATAAAAGGAGAATGCATCATCTCGTGCCACACCAATACGACATGTTGTTTTTTTTCTCTGTATATGCCCATCTGTAAAAGAAAATATGGGTGCACTTTGTGCAAATGTAAGAATCTTGTCAATATCGACAGCATTCCCCACACAATCCCCTATGGAACAGATCGTTTCCATGGCCTCATGCTCCTCTACTGGAGTAAGACCAAGATGACGTTCCGGCAATGCCAGTGTCATATCCCGCCGCAATACACCACAGACAGGCATATGAATGTCTGCCATTGCTTCACGGATCATCGCTTCATGTGTTTCACTGCCAATGCGATTCAAAAGAACTCCGACAAGATTGACTTCTGTATCATAGAGACGAAAACCAAGTGCCGTTGCTGCTGCCGATGCTCCAACAGACTTTGCATCAATAACGAGAAGAACAGGTGAATGGAGTTCTTTTGCAATTTCAGCTGTGGAGCTTATACCGCTGCGTCCGCCATCATAGAGTCCCATAACCCCTTCGATAACTGCGATATCGGCTCCTGCACTTTCGCGGGCAAATATTTCTGGCAAACGTTCTTTAGGAACGAGCCATGTATCCAAATTGTGCCCAGTGCACCCACTCGCAATGCGATGATAGCCAAGATCTATATAGTCAGGTCCTACTTTGAACGACTGTACATGTAAACCGCGTGCTCTTAGAGCCGCGAGAAGCCCTGTGACAAGTGTAGTTTTACCCGCTCCTGACTGTGTGGCAGCAATGACAATACGAGGTATATTCCACTGCATTTTCTTTATTCTCTCTTATCTTATGGACGCGTATTATCGATCAAATACATCATGGCATTAACAGCAGCTGCTGCGATGGGACTTCCACCCTTTGTTCCCTCAACGGTGATATAAGGAACAATGCCATTTCCGGCAAGCTCTGCTTTAGACTCTGCAGCACCAACAAAACCAACTGGAATACCAACAATGCACGCAGGGCGTATTCCTTCTTCATGGACAAGACGAAGGACCTCAAAAAGTGCCGTTGGCGCATTACCGATAGCAATGATACTGCCATTCAAATCCTTGCCGAACCGGCGCATAGCAACCATTGAACGGGTAATGCCTTCTGTCTTCGCACATACTGCAATATCTGGGTCTGCAACCAGACAGTGCACTTCTCCACCAAAGGAAGCCAGTTTTTTCTTATTGATTCCCGTGCGTACCATCTCAACATCGGTATAGATATGCGCACCGCTGCGCAGCGCTTCCATTGCAGCATCAATCGCCTCTGGGGAAACACGTATGATTGGTGCATAGTCTACATCTCCAGAGGCATGGATAATACGAGAATATACCTTCGTTGCGCGCTCATCAAGACCAAGCCCCGAAAGATGAGGAGCAATTAATTCCATGCTGCGGTTTTCAATTGCCATTGGCTCTTTAATAAAATCCATAATCGTTCTCCTTTTATTTCAATGCTCAGACGACGGAGCTCACAAACAGCTCTACCTCTGAAAATGTATGTGCTATATTGGGGTATTCGAGTACAGGCCTATCGATGACAACAACAGGAATATCAAGATCCTTTGCTGCTTGGAATTTCTCATCAGTTCCGCCAATTGTACCACTATTTTTCGTCACAATTACATCTGCACCATACTTCTCATACATGGCACGGTTGAGTTCACGTGAGAATGGTCCCTGCATAGCAATAATTTGTGCTGGGGTTAGTCCAAGATGTTCACAAAGACCAACAACATCCTCTGTTGGCAAAACACGTGCAATCAAGGTACACCCTGCGAGTACAGGGGCTTTCACGAAGCGTTCAAGATTTCGGCTACCCGTTGTCAAAAATACCGTTTTACCAAGGCTTGCTGACACCTCTGCAGCTTCCTCATAACCATGGACAAGATGAATCTTCTCATAGGAAACATCTGTTATATCTCGTTCATAACGAATATAAGGTATCTGAGATAATGCACACGCCGTCATGGCATTACGCGACACATTGATGGCATAAGGATGTGTTGCATCCACAAAGACACGAATATGATGCGTGGCAAAAAAGGACTGCAGTTCACCTTCATCGAGTGGGCTGTCGTTAATGATCAGCTGTCCACCGCCTGCTTTCTTCTGGGCAGCAAGCAGTTGTTCCCCGTAGGAACTGACAACCGAAGCCACTATATCGTGTCCCGCATCGCATAGCAGACGCACCAACGTGCGACCATCCTGCGTGCCTGCTGCTACGAAAATCAAAGTCCTGGCTCCCTCTTTTGATAGCCTCGTGGTGTAATCATCCAATCATTCACGATACGAGTTTTGGAGTTCCCAATAATGACAATCGAAAACATATTAATATCTTCTTTTGTAAAAGTACCGAGTGTCGATATTTTTTTGACTTCGTTCTCGCGGCTTGCACCTGTCACAATGCCGACTGGTGTATCGGATGAGCGGTGCCGCAGGAAAATATCCTGTACAATATCAATTTGGTTCACACGCTTGTTACTTCGCGGATTATAAAGTGCAACGACGAAATCTCCCTTTGCAGCAAGCTCTGCCCGTTCTTGAATGGTCTCCCAAGGAGTAAGCAAATCAGATAGGCTGATCACCACAAAATCATGCATAATAGGAGCGCCCAAAAGTGCGGCCGCTGCACTCATTGCTGATACGCCTGGAACGACACCGCCAAAATCAGGACGGGATGCCGGTTCCATCTTCACAAGAAGTTCAAGGACAAGTCCTGCCATTCCATAGATACCGGAATCACCACTTGAGATAACAACAACGCTCTCTCCTGCCGAGGCTTCTTTCAAAGCAGCGCGACAGCGATCAATCTCTTGTGTCATTCCTGTATCCAGCACTTTTTTCCCTGCAACAAGATCTTTTATAAGCGCCACATACCGATTATATCCAACAACTACCGATGCCTCTTCAATTGTCCGTCGTGCACGATATGTCATATCATCCAGACTACCGGGACCTATCCCTACAACACTTATTTTTCCCATAAAAGTGCTACCGTCACTTTCCCAAAAATCGTTTTTCCGAGCGCCATACGCCCGCCTTTCCCAGCTGCAGCACAAAGTGCCGCCGCCTCTGAAACATTCCCGACACCAATGGTTTTTTTCACGAAATTGGATTCTATGAGTCCATATTTCTCCACCATATTTATAAGCTCATCTTGTGTATAAAAGCATATATCCCGTTCCAAAGTCCGTGCTGCTGCGAGAAGCCCCGCTTCTTTGCTCTTAACCTCCGTACTTGCCAGAAAATCAATGAACGATATATCTCTGTCAATCATGCGGCAAGCCTCTGCGAGTGCGTGCAGAATATCTGCCTCCGGTATCCCCGCACGACACCCAACACCTGCAATCAAACGACGCGGAACAAGATAAAGTGTACGTTCCGGAATCTCCGTTTCCTGTGGAACGCATGCCGCCGACGTTATAATGACACGGTATTCTCCATCAGAGGAGTGTGTCGGTACATCGTGAAACGGCACAACAGAAATATTTTCTCTAGAAAGAGCAGATGTATAAAACGCTCTATGTAAAAGCTCCATATCCAGCAGATATTTTATTCTATGCCCCTCTAAAAGCGCAGTATTTAGTACTTGGATTGCTCTTTTGGGTACAGGACGTAACGCAAGCTGGGCTGCCACAGCATCTGGTGCCAATCGCCCCGTCACATCTGTAGCTGTCGTGATCACTGGATCAGCACCAATAGCAAAGCAGAGTTTTTGTGTAAGCGCATTTGCTCCACCAATATGCCCGGAAAGGAGGCTGATCCCATGCTGACCCTGTTCATCAAAGACTAATACGGCAGGGTCATACAGCTTACTTTTTACATGGGGCGCAATCATACGGACAACAATCCCCGTTGCCATTACAAAAACCAAGGCGTCATAACGGGTAAATGCAGTATTTACCACCTCAGCCAGACGCTTAAAATATTGCGCATTGCACTCTGCCGGGATATGATGCTGTATACGTTCAGGTAAGAATAGAGTTGCCTCTGTCACCACGTCACGCAGA
The DNA here is from genome assembly GCA_938045435.1 of uncultured Selenomonas sp. Taxonomy (GTDB): domain Bacteria; phylum Bacillota; class Negativicutes; order Selenomonadales; family Selenomonadaceae; genus Centipeda. The sequence continues at coordinate 4,849 of CALIBA010000043.1, read as the reverse complement.
CGAAGCGCAAGGAGACCTCCCTCTGGTGTAAGCGCAAATATAGCCGTTCTCACTATTTTGCATCCCGAAACATATGTGAGAATCCGGGCGCATAGAGCTTGGATAGTTCATATTCAGCGCCTAGGCAGTCCCCCACCACAATCATTGCTGTACGGTCAATTTCCTCATCCGCAACCTGCTCTGCAATCGTCGCAAGTGTACCACGCAAAATCTTTTGCTCCGGCCATGTCGCCTTCTGCACAATAGCAACAGGTGTGGTATGCTCATAACCACCGGAAATAAGTTCCGCAGCAACTTCGTCAATCATCGAAATGGACAAAAAGATACACATCGTCGCATGGTGTGCCGCAAGACTACGCAGTTTTTCCCTCTCCGGAACAGGTGTCCTCCCTTCATTTCGTGTGATAATAACCGTCTGTGAAATCCCCGGCAATGTGTATTCTTGACGAAGCACTGCCGCTGTTCCTAGAAAAGAACTCACACCAGGTACGACATCATATGCAAAGCCACGTTTTTCCCACGCATCCATTTGCTCCTGGATTGCACCATAAATAGCAGGATCACCTGTATGCAAACGAACAGTCATCTTCCCCTCAGATTCTGCACGGGCAATCACATCCACTACTTCATCCAAAGTCATATGCGCAGAGTTATGGATCTCTGCCCCTTTTTTACAAATGTTCAGCAAAGCAGGGTTCACAAGAGAACCTGCATAGATAATAACATCTGCTTCTGCAAGATAGCGTGCCCCTTTGACTGTAATAAGATCTGGATCCCCAGGGCCCGCCCCAACAATATGAATCATATCCCCCTCACTTTCTCTCTGCTGTAATAATATAAATAGGATTGAGTGCCTTTGCCATATCATATGGACCGACACGTTCAAGTCGACTGATTTGTACCTGCATAGCCTCGTATATGTAGCGATCTGCGTTTGAGTGGAAATAGTTAAGACATGCAGCAACAGTCTGTATTGTGATTGCATTCACTACAATACGTCCATCTGGACGCAAACGCTCGCTGAGAATATCGAGGATCTCTGCCAAACGCTGACCACTCCCCCCAATGATTGCAATATCAAGAAGTGGGAGCCCCGAAAGAGCATCGGGCGCTGCCCCTTCAACCACTGTAATATTTTCTACATGAAAACGCTTTGCATTTTCTATAATAAGCTTTGTTCCCTCTGGATTTTTCTCAATTGCGTATACATGCCCATTAGGCGCAAGCCGTGCTGCCTCAATAGAGATCGATCCAGTTCCTGCACCTACATCATAGACAGTTGCAGAGGGTTTAATATTCGCCTTTGCAAGTGTGAGGATTCTTATCTCCTCTTTCGTCATAGGCACCTTGCCACGTATAAAGTCATCATCTTTAATGCCAATATTCATGCTCTATTCTCCTCAGCCGCACAGACAATGAGAACACCATGTCCCACCCCAGGTTCTTGTGCTGCTGTACCAAGTGTTTTCTCCACTATCTCCTCATCTTCATAAGAAAGATGTGTACAAATGTACATTCTGTCATAGACATGCCAACCATGTGTAAGGAGGCATTGCGCGATTAGTCGTGAATCATTATGCCCATCCGACAGCATGCCAAGCACAGATGAGGGGTTATAATTTAGTTCTTCCGAACTAGGCAATCGCCCATGAAAACTCAGCAACCGTGCATGATGCCAAGGAAGAGCAAGCCGTGCAAAGGCAAGTTGAAAGGAACTAAGCCCAGGGATAACCTCAATTTGCTCAGCCTTAAAGGTGCGGCGCAGCGCATCAAGCAGAGAATAGTACCCAGGGTCACCAGATACCATTACCACAACATTATCCTCTTTGAGAGAATTGCGAATAAAATTGAGTACCGCTGGTATATCCGCCCCTACAGTGCATTCTTTTGCATGACCTGATGAAAAATCGGAAAGGGCACGACGACCTCCTACTAGTATACGTGCATTTTGGATAATATTCAGTGCTTTGGGCAAAATATAGGAAGCATCCCCAGGCCCTATCCCGACTACAATAATTTTATATATCATTCCCCAAGTCTCCAGCCATGTTCACGTGCAATTGACTTCGCAGTATCATCTATACCAAGAAGATCTCCAGCAAAATTCACCATAACTGCACCGACACGAACCTTTCCAAAGAGATACCGCTCTGCACGTATATGAACACGCTCTGCAATAACACGACATACAGATTCCATGAGACCCGATACAGCGATAATCTCCATAGCATCTTCTGTCGTATTTGCTGCAAGCACAGCACGCACATTCTCTGTCCCAAGACCTTCTGCCGCACCATAGGCTGCAAGGGTTTCAAGGCGTGCATCTGCCATGCGATTGTGTGTATGAAATACACCCGCTGCAATTTTAACAAGCTTCCCAGTGTGTCCAAGAATCAAAATATTCTTAGCTTCGCGTTCTGCTGATCGATCAAGCATGAAACCTATAAAATTACTTGTCTCAATGATTGCCGATTGAGGAATGCCCCGTGCAAGCGCGATTCGTTCACCAATTTTTCCAGGAACAAAAACGAGGCAGTCTTCTCCCGCTGCAAGAGCTACATCAATTTGCGGGACGAGAGAATCTTTAAACGCCTCTTCCGACATAGGCCGTAGAACCCCCGTCGTCCCGATGACTGAAATTCCTCCCTCTATCCCAAGTACAGGATTAAGTGTCTTTTTCGCAAGTTCTGTCCCGGCAGGAATCGAAATTGTTACCACAGCGCCAAAATCTTCTTGACCAGTCATCTCTGCGACGACTTGACGAATGAGTTCACGTGGCCCCTTATTGATCGAAGGTTCTCCGACCGGCAAACTCATTCCACGCTTTGTCACTGTTCCGACACCTTCGCCTGCACGAAACTCAATGCCAGGAACCCCACCGCGCATTTGTACTGTCGTGAATACAGAAACCCCATTCGTAATATCCGGATCGTCTCCAGAAAATTTTACAACCTCTGCACAAATTCCATCGAGTGTATGAATGACATTCTTCACTGGAATCATAAGAGGCGTACCATCTAGGGCCGTGATAGGCACCTCACGCCAGTCCTCTCCTGCATGAAATAAAAAGGCTGCCTTAACACCTGCAGCAGCGCAGGCTCCTGTTGTATATCCACTTCGCAGTTCCGTTTTTTCCATATGTCATCCTATCGTAAAAGAAAAACAGAGTTATTATAACATTCTTCCGATAAAAAGAAAAGAGCGCCACGCCCCTGCATGACACCCATATGTCCGTACACCCTACTATATGTGCCGATACAACCCAATCACTTTGCCAAGAATACTGACATCTGTTTCATAGAATGGTTCCATGAAATCATTTTCTGGCTGTAGGCGTATACAGTCTTTTTCACGAAAAAAACGCTTTACTGTTGCGGTCTCGCCATCAATCAATGCAACAACAATATCACCATTATCTGCTGTTGGCTGCTGACGAACAAGAACATAATCTCCATCAAATATACCAACATTAATCATACTATCGCCTTGGACTCGCAACATAAAAACCTCTTCTGAGGTTCCAAGCAATGCTCGTGGAAAAGAAAAAACTTCCTCAACATTTTGTTCTGCAAGAATCGGTTCGCCGGCTGTTACCGTTCCGACAAGGGGAACAGGAGTTGTACGTCCCCATGGGTTCTCTCCCATGATATCAATGGCACGCGGTTTTGTTGGATTTCGACGAATTGCTCCATTGTCTTCCAACATCGCAAGATAACGGTGTACAGTAGAACTCGACTTAAGCCCAACTGCCATTCCAATCTCACGCACCGATGGTGGATATCCGTTATCGATCAGAAAATCTTTGATATACTGTAAAATCTCCGACTGACGCCGTGTAGATATTCTAGTTTTCTTCACGATTACACCCCCTAACAGGATATACACAGATCTCCACGATCATTATATCATATATATGTTCTAAAAAAAAGCATATATTAAAATTAATTTGTATCGAATTTCTTCTCCGCATCATAAAGAATGCGGTCACGACGTTCTTTGGCCGCCATAAAATAATTAAAAATTGCCTGCCGATCCCCCTTTTCAACAGAAGAAATGAGCTCATTAAGAACAAGCAGTAGCTCACGCAGTCCATCAATGATTGGTCCCTGGTTGGTCATGCAAATATCCGCCCACATATCTGCATTGGACGAGGCAATACGTGTTGTATCCTTGAAACCACCACCAATAAGCTTTAAACATGCTTCCAAATCATCACCGCTGCGATTGAGCAACGTGACGAGCGCTGCTGCTGTAAGGTGCGGAACGTGACTGATCACTGCTGCGCAGCGGTCATGCCGCGCGAGGTCCAGTGACGTAAAATTTGCTCCTGTATGCTTCAGGAGGTGCATCAGCCGGTCTTTTACAAACTGTGGCACAGTAGGATCATCAATGATAACATATGCCTTCCCAACAAAGAGATCCTTCATTGCAGCTTTGACACCGCTCTTCTCCCTTCCCGTCATTGGATGCCCTGCAATATAATAGATGTCCTGTGGTAAAATCCTTTTTAGATGTTCACACAAATAACCTTTTGTGCTGCCGGCATCTGTAAGGATTGCACCTTTTTTTATAAAAGGAAGAAGCTGATCGACCATAGGAACAATTTGCAGGACAGGTGTGCTGAGAAAAATAATATCTGCCTCTCCTACAACCTCTGCAAAGTGAGCAGAGGCACTGTCCACTGCACCCATTTCAAGAGCTTCGTGCATGGATTTCTCTGTCCGACACAGCCCTGTAATATATATATCATCTCCGAGTTTATCTTTGAGGCAAAGTCCAAGTGAGCCGCCGATAAGCCCCACACCGATGATAGCAAGCTTTGTCCTCATATACGACGCCCAACGGCAGG
>CALIBA010000042.1 GCA_938045435.1 uncultured Selenomonas sp. | reverse complement strand
AGCAGCCGCTGGGCGGCAAGGCGCAGTTTGGCGGCCAGCGCTTTGGCGAGATGGAGGTCTGGGCGCTTGAGGCGTATGGTGCTGCGTACACACTGCAGGAGATCCTCACAGTGAAGTCCGACGATGTGGTCGGACGTGTCAAGGCGTATGAATCCATCGTTAAAGGAGACAATATCCCAGAGCCAGGTGTGCCAGAGTCCTTTAAGGTGCTCATCAAGGAACTTCAGGCAATCGGTCTTGACATCAAGGTGCTTAATGAGGATGCCAAGGAGATTCCGATTCGCGATGAGGAGGACGAGGACATTGGCGCAAAGGCGCGCTCCCTCGACCTCGATGTGGAGGGCGTCGAAGAAGGGGCGCCGCCTCCGCCGCCGGGGGATTATGACGAAAGCGACGATGCCGCGAGCACTGAGGACGTGCCCGACGAGGACATCATCGCACATATCGAGGATGAAGATCTGACGGATGATGATATGAACGACATACTCACGGGTGGACTTGACGACATTGACGTGCCGAGCGAGGATGACCTGGATGTCTGACGATAAGAAAGTTCGGATAACCTCAGCCATGCCATATTGGCACAGAGAAGGGAGTGGCATCTATTGCTGGATGTGAACAATTTTGACTCGATGCGGATCGGACTCGCTTCTCCCGATAAGATTCGTGCGTGGTCGCACGGTGAGGTCAAAAAACCCGAGACCATCAATTACCGCACGCTCAAGCCCGAGCGTGACGGTCTGTTTTGCGAGCGTATCTTTGGTCCGACACGCGACTGGGAGTGCCATTGCGGCAAGTACAAGCGCATTCGCTACAAGGGGGTCGTCTGCGATCGCTGCGGTGTTGAGGTAACGCGTGCCAAGGTGCGCCGTGAACGCATGGGGCACATCGAGCTTGCCGCACCCGTTTCACATATCTGGTATTTCAAGGGTATTCCCAGCCGCATGGGTCTCATCCTCGATGTATCTCCGCGCTCACTCGAAAAGGTCCTGTATTTCGCATACTATATTGTCATTGATCCGGGGGAAACCGACCTCAAGAAAAAGGAGCTGCTTTCTGAGCGCGAGTACCATGATGCACTTGAAAAATACGGCGATACTTTCCGTGTTGGGATGGGCGCTGAGGCCATCAAGGAGCTGCTTGAAGAACTTGACCTTGAGGAGATGAGTGCACAGCTCAGACAGGATGTCCGGACAACTTCTGGACAAAAGAAGGTACGTTCCATCCGCCGCCTTGAGGTCGTCGAGGCATTCCGAAAATCCGGCAATCGTCCCTCGTGGATGATTATGGACGTTGTGCCGGTCATCCCGCCTGATCTGCGCCCGATGGTGCAGCTCGACGGCGGCCGCTTTGCGACCTCCGACCTCAACGATCTCTACCGCCGCGTCATCAACCGCAACAATCGTCTGCGCCGTCTGCTCGATCTCGGTGCGCCCGATATTATCGTGCGCAACGAAAAGCGTATGCTGCAGGAAGCCGTGGACGCCCTCATCGACAACGGACGCCGCGGCCGTCCCGTAACAGGGCCCGGCAACCGCGCGCTCAAGTCCCTCTCGGATATGCTCAAAGGCAAGCAGGGGCGGTTTCGGCAGAACCTTCTCGGCAAACGCGTGGACTACTCGGGACGCTCCGTTATCGTCGTCGGCCCGGAACTGAAACTCCATCAGTGTGGACTGCCGAAGGAGATGGCGCTCGAACTCTTCAAGCCATTTGTCATGAAAAAACTCCAGGCAGACGGCGCAGCACACAACATCAAGTCAGCCAAGCGCATGGTCGAGCGCGCACGCCCCGAGGTCTGGGATGTACTTGAGGATGTCATCAAGGAGCATCCGGTGCTGCTGAACCGTGCGCCGACACTGCACCGCCTCGGCATTCAGGCGTTTGAGCCGGTGCTGACCGAGGGGCGTGCGCTGAAGCTGCATCCTCTGGCGTGTACGGCGTACAACGCGGACTTTGACGGCGACCAGATGGCGATCCATCTGCCACTTTCGGCCGAGGCGCAGACCGAGGCGCGTGTCCTCATGCTCGCGGCGAACCATATTCTCGCGCCCAAGGACGGCAAACCCATCATCGTCCCCTCACAGGACATGGTGCTTGGCTCCTACTATCTCACGAAGATTAAGCCGGGGGCAACAGGGGAGGGAAAGGCCTTTACCGGCATCGCCGAAGCCCTGCTCGCGTATCAAGAGAAGGTGCTCGACCTGCAGGCAGAGATCCGCGTGCGCGTTGACGGTTATGGTCTTGTCCGCAGTTCACTGGGGCGCCTCATCTTCAGCGAAATCCTGCCCGATGAGCTGCGCCACTATAAGCAGGATGCACAGACGGGCGAATGGAGCCTGGGTGTGCTCATGAATAAGAAAGAGCTTGGGCGGCTCGTTGCAGAGTGCTACGATCATTTCGGCGCGACCAAGACCGCCGAGGTCATTGACAATGTGAAAAACCTTGGCTACCACTATGCCTGCATCGCGGGCATGACGGTCGCCGTTTCCGATGTCATCGTTCCGCCGAAGAAAAAGGACATCATCGCCGCGACGCAGGCGCTTGTCAACAAGGTTGAACGCCAGTATGGGCGCGGTCTTATCACGGAAGATGAGCGTTATAAGAAGGTCGTACGGCTCTGGACGAAGGCGACGGATGACGTGGCAGACGCCATGATGGAGAATATGGATTCCTTTAACCCCATCTTCATGATGGCGGATTCGGGTGCACGCGGCAACAAGCAGCAGATGCGCCAGCTCGCGGGTATGCGTGGATTGATGGCAGACCCCTCGGGCAAGATCATCGACCTGCCGATTACGGCGAACTTCCGCGAGGGGCTCACGGTTTCCGATTACTTCATCTCCTCGCATGGCGCGCGCAAGGGGCTTGCCGATACGGCGCTGCGCACGGCGGACTCCGGGTACCTCACGCGCCGTCTGGTCGATGTGGCACAGGATGTTATCGTGCGCGAGGAAGACTGCGACATTGCAGCAATCAATCTGATGCAGGTGCGTGCACGCCTCGCAGAATCTGCCTTTGACGCACTTGAGCTGCTCATGGAAAGCCTGATGGGGCGTCTCCTTGCTGCGGCAATCTACCATCCGCAGACAAAGGAAGTCCTTTATCCGCGCGACACCGTTCTGGATGATGAGGTGCTTGAAACCATCGGCGAGTTCGACATCCGCACCATCATGGTGCGCGGATCCTCTGTGAGTGCAGAGGGAACCATCAGCAACGCGATGATGACAGAGAGCATCACGCTCGGCGAGCCGGATGCAGACAAGCGTCTCCAGGAACGCAGTGCCATTGTCCGTGAGCTCAGCGGCAAGGAAGTTGTACGCGACGCCGCACTGGAAGATGGGACCGTGCTCGCCGCCGCAGGCAGTGCGCTCACGGATGCCGTTGTCGAAGCGATACTGAACTCTGAGATCCATGAGCTTTACATTCGCAACAACAATGTCCGCGGCATTGAGGTTGAGGCCATCACCGAAGGCTCCGGTGTCATCGAGTCGCTCGCTGACCGCATTGTGGGCCGCGTGCTTGCAGAGGACATCATCGACGAGGAGACGGGGGAGAAAATTGCCTCCATCAACGACTCTGTGGATGAAGAACTTGCCAAGCGTATTGAGGGGATACGAAAGTCCGTTTCTATCCGCAGTGTTCTGACCTGCAAATCGCAGTTCGGCGTCTGCATGAAGTGCTATGGGCGGGATCTTGCCAATCAGGCAGAAGTCGAGATTGGTGAGGCAGTCGGCATCATCGCCGCACAGTCCATTGGTGAGCCGGGGACACAGCTCACAATGCGTACGTTCCATTCGGGCGGCGTTGCGGGTGATGATATTACGCAAGGTCTGCCGCGTGTCGAGGAACTCTTTGAGGCACGCAAACCCAAGCACAATGCAATCATCGCTGAGAACGAGGGTGTTGTTTCTATCGAAGACACCGGGCGTGGTATACGTACAGTGACGATTACGCCAAAGAACGGTGCGCCGCGCGAGTATGCCGTGCCGTTTGGCGCACGCATGGCTGTGCACGATGGCATGGAGCTCAGGCTCGGCGATAAAATCACGGAGGGGTCTATCAACCCGCATGACATTCTGCGCGTCTGTGGTCTTCAGGCAACACAGCGCTACCTCGTCTACGAGGTGCAGAAGGTCTACAAATCTCAGGGTGTTGAAATCAATGACAAGCACATCGAGGTCATGGTGTGCCAAATGCTGCACAAGGTCAAAATCGAAGAAGCCGGCACGACCGACTTCCTGCCCGGTGAGTACATCGAGATCAATGCATTCGAGGCTGCAAATACAAAGGCAATCGAGGAGGACGGGGAGCCGGCTGTGGCAAAACCAATTCTGCTCGGTATCACAAAGGCATCGCTTGCAACAGACTCGTTCCTCTCGGCAGCGTCGTTCCAGGAGACGACGCGCGTTCTTACAGATGCGGCAATCAAGGGGAAAATCGACCCGCTCGTTGGGCTCAAGGAGAACGTCATCATCGGTAAGCTCATCCCTGCAGGGACGGGCATGACCCGCTACCGCAATCTCAGCATCATCGACCATGCACCGCAGCCGACGGCAGAGACGGAGGAGGCAGCAGAAGAAGTTGATGCGCCGGTTGACCTTTCACGCCTCGAACAGTTGAGCAAATGAGTGTGTTTCTGTATTCGTGGAGAAAAATCTCGGCGCATGCCGGAAGATGATTACATTTTGATGTTGGAAGTGCTATACTTATGTGTAGACGCATTTAGATACCGACGAGATCTAGGTCAAACGAAAACCCGACAGCAGCCACTGTCGGGTTTTCTATTCCTATTTTTGCAGGGGGGCTTAATTCCCTAGGCTGGCTGCCGACGCATCAACTCTGTCCAGCCATTTGCAAATATAGTAAGCTGAAATACTTGCCGCGACAGAGATGAAAAAATACGACGAGATCCATGCACGTATGAGGGGCAGCGCATTCAGTATAGCATAAGAGCTTCTTCTTGTTATTGGCAGAGCTTCGTCAACCTGCCTTCAAAAACAGATTGACGAGCCTCTGCTTTCTGTGTAAAATAACGGAAGATTGTAAAAAGGAGCATCTTCTATGTCATATCCGAATGAAAAATTCTTTTCGATGAGAAATACGGCTCGTATGGGGCTTTGTATCGCGCTCATCTGTGTGAGTGCCTATCTTGCGATTCCCGTGCCGTTTATGGCACCGCTGACAATGCAGACCTTTGTCCTGTGCCTTACAGCACTCATCCTAACGCCGCGGCAGACGGCAGTGGTTGTCATCGGCTATATCCTCCTCGGGGCCATTGGTTTGCCTGTGTTCGGGGGCGGCGTCGGGGGGCTTGGCATCATATTTGGACCGCGTGGCGGCTTTTTTATCGGCTTCCTCCTCGCCTATACGCTGATGAGTTTCTGCAAGGGGCGCACGCCGTCGTTTGCACGTTATGCCCTCGTGGGAGTATTTATCAGTGTGACGGTGACCTACATTTCTGCGACATTGTGGCTCACGCTACTGTTCGGAGATAAATTTGCAGGGGGGGTCGCTGCGTTTATGGCCCTTGTACAGTATATCCCAGGCGATATTATCAAGGCGGTGGCAGCAGCCCTGCTTGGAGTATCGTTGAATAGACGTATGGGGGCTATGTAAATGCACGATGTGTATCTTGTCTGTGGACGGCGCACACCGATAGCAAAATCCGGAGGGGCATATCGTAGGATTCGCCCCGAGGTTCTGGGCGCTCATGTCCTGCGTGCACTTTGCAGCACCGTTCCTGTGGGCAGGGAGGTGGATGGTGTTATCGCAGGGAATGCCGTTGGCACGGGCGGCAATATTGCACGACTGACTGCTCTCATGGCGGGGCTGCCTGCCTCTGTACCCGCCATTACGCTTGATGTACAGTGCGCCTCAGGACTTGCTGCCGTCTCTGCTGCTTATGCTGAGATTGCGGCGGGGATGGGGTCCCTCTATCTTGCGGGAGGTATGGAGAGTGCATCCCTTCAGCCCATGCGCATCTATGCACCGCAGGATGAACGCCATACCCAAACCGCAGATGGGACGGGTGCCTACCGCACGGCACAGTTCTCACCCGATACGCTGTCAGAGACTGTGATGCTCGAAGGGGCAGAGCGTGTCATGCAGGCGGAGGGGATGACAGAGGCAGAACTGTGCGCGTGGGTGTTTGAAAGCCATCGCCGCGCCGCACATGCCGCAGATGCCGGCGTTTTGCGCGACCTGCTTGTCCCCATCGCAGGAACTGCGGCGGATGAGGGGATTATGCGTCACATGAACGAGAGGCTGCTGGCACGGCTGCCGCGTCCTCTTGGCAAAGGGACGCTGACCCATGCGGGCAATGCCTGCCGCATCAATGACGGTGCGGCTTTTTTGTTTGTCTGTGCGCGAGAGGTGCTTAGGGATCTGCATATAGAAATGCCTGTTTATCGGATTGTAGGAACCTGTCGCTATGGAGGCAGCCCCCAGGAAAGTCCGCGCGGTGCGATGCAGGCGGCAGAGCTCTTGCTTTTCCGTTGTGGTTATCGCTGTGAGGATATGGATGCCATTGAGTTCAATGAGGCGTTTGCTGCGATTGATGTGCTCTTTGCACGAGCATATCCGCATCTAACGGAACGCTATAATGTCTTTGGCGGTGCGCTCGCTTACGGGCATCCCTATGGGGCGTCCGGCGCTGTGATTCTGCTGCATCTGATGCGTGCGCTGGAGGTGCGGCGGGGGCGCTACGGGCTTGCGGCGATTGCGGGCGCGGGCGGTATGGGGCAGGCAATGATCTTGGAGCGTGTGACGGATGAATTTTTATGAACTGCTCGTGCAGCAGGCTGAGGTATATAAAGATCAGCCGCTGCTGGTGACGGAGACGGGGACAAAGACCTATCGGAGTCTGCTTGCCGCAGTCGATGCGTATGCGGCGGGCGCCGCTGCATATGCGCCCGGTGCGCAGGTGCTCGTAGAAACGGAAGGTGTTTTCGGCGGATTGACGGCGTTTTTGGCGCTGCAAAAAAAGGGGGCGGTGCCTATCCTTCAACCGCGGGGTATGAGCGTAGATGCGTGTGCGTGTCCGCGGGAGACCGCGTCGCCCTGCGCCGCCTTTGGTGTGCTTTCCTCCGGTTCTACGGGCACACCTAAAATTATGCTGCGCAGCTATCAAAGCTGGGCGGGCTTTTTTCCCGTGCAGAATGAAGTCTTTGCTGTGGATGCGGCGACACGTCTTTTTTTACAGGGCAGTCTTTCGTTTACGGGGAATCTCAATGCGCTGCTGAGTGTTCTCTATGCGGGTGGGACACTCATCTCTGCCGGATCGCACAGCCCGGCCGTATGGATGGGGCTGTTGGAACAGCATCACGCAACGCATATCTATCTTGTGCCTGCCAAGCTGCGGCTCTTGCTGCGCGGTGCTGCTGCACATGGGCAGGGGCGGCAGTACGGCGATGTGCGTATGGTCTTTACGGGGTCAGGGCTTCTCTCGGCGGATGATATTGCGGGGCTGACTGCTGCCTTTCCACAGGCGCGCATCTGCCTTTATTACGGCGCGAGTGAGGTGAACTTCATCAGTTGGCGGGATGTGACAGAGGGGATTGTGCCGGCGGATGCGGCGAATGTTGGGCGTCCGTTTACGGGTGTTTCTGTCAGTGTCTCATCGACGGGGGAGCTTCTCATTGATACACCGTGGCATGCAGAAGGGGTAGCAGTGCCGTGTGTACTCGGGGATCACGGAGTGCTGACGTCGGAGGGGGCTATTCTCTTTGCCGGACGCGCAGGGGATTTTGTGAATAAAGGTGGGGTGAAGCTGAATACCCAGTCCATCGAGCGAAAACTCCGCACCGTTCCCGGTGTCGCCGATGCCGCTGTCCTGGCCATTAAGGATGCACGGCGTGGGATGGATATAGCAGCATTTGTCGTTCCCTCAGCGGGTACAGATCGAAGCGATCTGCGCCGCTGCATCCGCCATGTGCTGACGCCTGTGGAGAATCCGTATACGCTTCGCTTTTTGGCAGAGCTGCCGCTCACGGGGGCGGGCAAAGTGGCGTATCAAGAGCTGCGTACGCTGCTGCCTTAATAATAGGAACGGGGCTGGTGCCTACGCTGAGATTCAGCGCAGGCACCAGCCCCGTTTTAAGAGATAATTTATCTGCTTTTTGGTGTCATATCCTCTGCTTTAAGGCTGCCTTCACGCACACGTTCGGCAAACTCTGCCGTTGCCGTAAAGAGCACGTCGGTCGAGCTGTTGAGTGCGGTTTCGCAAGAGTCCTGTAGCACGCCGATGATAAAGCCCACGCCGACCACCTGCATGGCGATGTCGTTGCTGATGCCGAACGAGGAGCAGGCGACGGGGATGAGCAGCAGAGAGCCGCCCGCAACACCCGAGGCACCGCATGCACCGACCGTTGCGATGAGACAGAGCAGGAGCGCCGTCGGCAGATCGACGGCAATCCCCAGCGTATGTGCGGCAGCGAGTGAGAGAATTGCTATCGTAATCGCAGCGCCGCTCATGTTGATGGTCGCGCCGAGCGGGATGGAGATGGAGTAGACCTCGGGATTGAGGTTCAGGCGCTTGCACAGCTCGAGATTGACGGGGATGTTCGCTGCAGAGCTTCTCGTAAAGAATGCGTAGATCCCGCTCTCGCGCAGGGTCGTCAGAACGAGCGGGAAGGGGTTTCGGCGGATGTGCAGGTAGACGATGATGGGATTCATGATGAGCGCAACGAAGAAGAATGCGCCGAGGAGCACTGCCAGCAGACGCAGGTAGCTGATGAGGGCATCCACGCCGCTCGTCCCGACGGCGTCTGCCACAAGCCCCAGAATACCGAAGGGGGCAAAGCGAATGACCCAGAGGACAATCTGCGTCATGACGACGGCAAAATCCCGTACGGTATTTTTGGTCGTCGGACTTGCCTTTTGCAGGGCGATCCCCGCGAGGACGCTCCATGCGAGGATGCCGATGTAGTTTGCATTCGCGATGGCGTGGAGCGGGTTATCGACGACATTGAGGATGAGGTTGTGTACAACCTCGACGATGCCGCTCGGGGGCGCAACACTTGCGTCAGCGACGGCGAGATGCAGCTGTGTCGGAAAGAGGAAGGAGAATGTGACGGCAACCATAGAGGCGAGGAATGTCGCGATGATATAGAGCCGCACGATGGGGCGCAGCGCCGTACCTGTGCCGACGCTGCGCTGTGCCATGGCATTCATGACGAGAACAAAGACGAGAATCGGAGCAACGCCCTTTAAGGCGCGCACGAAGATGTCGCCGAGTACAGCGACGGCAGGGATGAGGGCGGGCACATAGAGTGCGATGATGATGCCGATGATAAGACCGACCGCGATGAGCTTGATGAGTGCCGTCTCACGATATTTACGGCTGATGCTGTGAAGCAAAGATCATTCCTCCTTAGAAAACATGAAACGCAGGCCCCGTGAAGACAGGACAGAGCTGTTCCCCGTGCAGGCATCTCAGCGTTGCATGATGTAATCCATACGAAAGCGTTTATCCTTCGCTGTGTGAAAGTTCCTCTAAAAAGCGTTTGACTGCATCCTCCCAGGGGGGAAGCCGCTGAAATCCGGCGGCATCGAGACTTTTTTTGCTCAGGCGCGAGTTTTTCGGACGCACGGCCTTGGTGGGGTAGGTATGGCTTGGAACGGAGGTGACAGCGACCTCTTTTCCCGCCGCGCGGAAAATCTCAGCTGCAAACTTTGCCCATGAGCAGTAGCCCTCGTTCGTCGCGTGATAGATGCCGTATTTCTCGGATGCGAGCATATCGGCGAGCAGGGGAGCAAGGTCGTGTGTATAGGTCGGTGATCCGATCTGGTCGCCGACGATGGAGAGGCTCTTATGGGTTTTTGCAAGTTCCAGCATCGTCTTTACGAAATTCTTTCCATTTTTGCCGAATACCCATGATATGCGTACAATGAAGAAGTTCTCAAGATGCGCCTGTACCGCCTCCTCTCCTGCGCGTTTGGAAGCACCATAGACATTGCGCGGTCCGGTGGGGTCGTCCCCCTCGTAGGGCGTGTCGCCCGTCCCGGGGAATACATAGTCCGTACTGATGTAGAGGAACTTTGCACCGCACTCTTTGGCGAGCCGTGCCAGGATCTCTGTGCCCGCCGCGTTTACCATTTGGCAGAGTGCAGGCTCATCCTCTGCCTGGTCAACGGCAGTGTATGCGGCTGCATGGAGGATGGCATCGGGTTCGGTTGCCTCCAGAACGGCGCGCATGGTCGTCTCGTCCGAAAGCGGGAACAGCTTTGAGGAGACACCGTGCACCTCGTGCCCACGAGCCCTAAATTCCTGCACGCAGTCATAACCGAGCTGTCCCGTAGCACCTGTGATGAGGATTTTCATAGGAATCCGCCTTTCATCGTAATATCTGATTATTGTAGCATAAAAAATGCCGCCCGTATATCCTTTGGGCGGCATTTGCGCGGTATACATTTATTTTTCCTGCGGTTGTACAGTTGGGATGTGCAGGGTGATGGTGGTGCCGACATCTACGGTACTCTCTAAGGCAACTGTGATGTCGTGCTGCTCGGCAATCCAGCGTGCGATAGAAAGGCCAAGCCCGGAGCCTCCCGTCTCCTTTGTGCGGGAGGAATCCACACGATAGAACCGGTCAAAAATGCGCGGTTGGTGCTCGGGCGCAATGCCAATGCCGTCATCTGAGAGGGTTACCGTCACCACAGCGCCGTCCTCCGAAAGGGTCGATGCGGCGCAGATGTGCCCGCCGGGCGGTGTATATTTTACACTGTTGTCGAGGAAGATGCGCAGGAGCTGGCGCAGCAGTACGGGATCCACATGAACGGTGGCCGAGGCATTTTTCCCAAGTGTAATCGTATGTGTTGTCGTCACGGTGTGCATTTTCTCCATCGTATCAGCAAGCAGTGCAGCGAGATCAATGTCCTCCTTGTTGATCGCCTGCCGCCTCTGGTCGGCGCGTGCGAGAAAGAGCAGCTTTTCGATGAGCTGCTGCATATTCTCTGCCTCTGAACGGATGGAGGTGATGCCCTCTTCGAGTGCATCCTTGTCCTCACGTCCCCAGCGCGTGAGCATATCTGAGTAGCCGAGGATGACTGTCAGCGGCGTACGCAGTTCATGTGAGGCATCGGAGACAAAGCGCTGCTGCTGTGTGAACCCCTCCTGCAATCGGTCGAGCATACGGTTGAATGTACGTGCAAGCTCTGAGAGTTCATCGCGTGCACGCGGCACATCGAGTCGCCGTTCCAGGCGTTCCACCTCAATACTGCGCGCCGTCCACGTGATCTCACGGATGGGTTTTAGGATGCGGTTGCTGAGGAAATGCCCCGCCCCGAGCGCAATCACAAAGCAGATTGCCACCGTGTAGAAAATGAGGCGCTGCAGCGAGTAGAAAAAATCCTTTTCCGTTGTAATCGTGCGGAAAAAATGAATTTGATAGGGCATTCCCCCATAGGTCACATCCCGCCGCGCATGATAGACCGCGCCGTTGCGGAACTCCAAGACCTCCATATCGGGATTTGCCCAGAACGGCGTATCGACGCGTCCCCGGGCAATGGTTTCAATCGTGGGGAAATGTGCATCCGTATCAAGGACAATGTTCCCCGCGCTGTCCGTGATACGCACGATGACACCGGGGATCACAGGCCCTTCAAACCAGAACTTTGCATCGGCTGCATGTCCGCTTTCAATATTGTTCATCACGTGGCTGATACTGCGGTCGAGATCGACCTCTGCCTGGCGGTAGAAGTAGACGTATGCACCAATGCCCAAAATCGCCGTGGACAGGATGAGCACGAAAAAGAGAATCGCCGCATAGAGCAGCGTGATCTTTGTGGAAATACGGATGTAGAGATAGCGGTCAATCCATCGGTTGAGTCGGTTCTTAGTCGCGTACCACATAGCCGACACCCCGTACCGTATAGATATACTTCTGGTCGAAGTGGTCGTCAAGCTTTGCGCGCAAATAGCGGATATAGACGTCAACAACATTCGTCTCGCCCGTGTAGTCGAACCCCCATACCTCTTGCAGGATCTGATCGCGTGTCAGCACCGTGCGCTTATTGCGCAGGAGATATTCGAGGAGGTCGTATTCGCGCTTCGTGAGCGCAACCGCCTCGCCGTCCACCAATACCTCATAGCGGGAGGGGTACATGATGAGATTTTTCACTGTGAGCCGATCACCGGTTTCCTCGGCAGACAGGTCGCGGCGGCGCAGGGCATTGCGTATACGGGCGAGCAGCTCCGGCACGGCAAACGGTTTTGTGATATAGTCGTCTGCGCCGATGTCAAGCCCCTCCACGCGGTCCTCCACGTCATCCCGTGCCGTCAGCATGATGATGGGAATATTCGACGATATGCGAACGCGACGGCAGATCTCAATGCCGTCCATACCGGGCAGCATCACATCGAGAAGGATGATGTCATACGGCTCCTGCATGATGCGCTCAAATGCGCGTGTGCCGCTGCCCTCCGTCTCCGCCTCAAAGCCCTCGTGGTTCAGCTCCATCTGCAAAAAACGTGCAATCCGTGCTTCGTCCTCCACAATGAGCACCCGTGTCTTTTCATCCATAGCTGCACTCACCTCGCATAGTTATCTTCTGAATATGCTCCTACTATATATGAAGCGATGCAAAATGAAAAGATGAATGCACGGGATTTAATTGAAAATTAACCAGAGCGCCGCATATGTCTATGTGGTCTTCTATGCAGCGCCCTCTTTCATCAAAATTGTGTGGTTTGAAAAAGCGCAGGACTGTTTCTTTCCATACGAAAAGACCTCCCGCATACCAGGGAGGTCTTTTCGTATGCCGTTACGCCCGCAGCAGCATCAGTGCTTCCGGGGGAAATCTAAGGTACAGCGTATCATTTCGTGATGCGCCAAGTGCCAGAAAAGCCTCCTTATCGAGCTCCCAACGGACAGGGATGACTCCGTCTTCAAAGCGGAGCATGATGATATAGCTGAAGGTGCTCTCAATGATCTCCATGATGCGGGCGGGAAATACATTTTCCCCGCCGCCTTCTGCCGGCGTGAGGTAATGCGCGCGGATGGCGATATACTGCACATCGTTTTGTACGGGTGGGATGCGAAGCGTCACACCCCAGTCCAGTGCCTCTATGTATGCTGCGTTGATGCGGCGTGCAGCAGAGATGTTTTTGCAGCCCGTGAGCATGGCGCCAGCACGCGTTCCTGGCTCCTTAAAGAGCATATGCTTATCCATGGGCGGAGCGAGATGACCTTTTTCTATGGTCGCAATCTGCTTTGCAATGCGGAATGCTTCGTCCCGATCATGCGTGACGAGAATCGCTGACATGCCCTGTGTTTCGAGCATCTCCTTTAATGCCATTTCGATCTGCCATTTGAGATGGGTGTCGAGCGCGGAGAGCGGCTCATCAAGGAGCAGCAGTTCTGCCCCGCGTGCGAGGATGCGTGCAAAGGCGACGCGCTGCTGCTGACCGCCCGAGAGATTCGCGGGATAGGCGTCCTCCAACCCCTCCAAGGAAAAGCGCGTGATATTTTCGGCAAGGCTGCGCTCTATGTCTGCACGTGTGCCGCTGAGGGCAAAGGTGATATTTTCCCGTACGGTCATATTGGGAAACAGGGCGTAACTCTGAAAGAGATAGCCTACATGCCGCGCCTGCGGCGGGAGGTTGATGCTCTTCTCGCTGTCGTAGAGTGTGCGCCCATTCAGCACAATCTGTCCGCGGTCCGGTCGTTCGAGTCCTGCGATGCACTTGAGCGTCATGCTCTTGCCGCTGCCTGATGCACCGAGGAGGGCGAGTACGCTGTCGTGCAGGGTAAAATCCGCTGCAAGGGTAACATCACGCAGATGCTTTTCGATATGAACGATGAGCTTCACGCGCGTACCTCCCTTTTTAGGTACAGATTCATCGCCCCGATGAAGGTGAGCGAGAAAAGGGAGATGATGATGGCCCAACGCAGTGCGAGGTCGTAATCGTTTGCCTGTACCGCCGCATAGATGGCAGTGGACATAGTCTGTGTCCGCCCCGGGATATTGCCGGCGAACATGACGGTCGCACCAAACTCGCCGAGTGCACGTGCAAAGGACAGCACCAGTCCGGCGAGAATGCCGTGGCGCGCATTCGGCACGATGATGCGCCAGAAGATGCGCCCGTTGCTGACGCCGAGCGTCTGTGCTGCGTGGATCATATTCTGGTCAATCGCCTCGAATGCGCCGCGTGCCGTGCGGTACATGAGCGGTAGGCTCACAATGACCGCCGCGATAACTGCCGCACGCCATGTAAAGACGAGCGGCAGATCCAGTGCGAGCAGGGCACTTCCGATGGCGCTGCGCTTTCCTAAGAGGAGCAGCAGGAAGAATCCGACGACGGTCGGCGGCAGGACGAGCGGCAGTGTAATGACGGCATCGGCAATCGTACCTGCGAGACGGCTGCGAAGCTGTAACACACCATAGGCGAGCGCGATGCCGAGGAAGAAGGTGAAGACGGTCGAAAGCCCTGCCACCTCAAGTGAGATGATGAGCGGAGAAAGTGTTTCGTCCGCCATTATTTTACGGTAAAGCCGTATTTTTCGAAGACCTTCGCTGCTTTATCCGTTTGGAGGAATGCGAGGAACTCTTTTGCCGGCTCCATATTCTTTGCATCTTTGAGGACGGCAGCGGGGTAGATGATGGGCTTATGTGTATCTGCCGGCGCGACGGCAGCGACTTTGACTTTATCCGAAATGGCGGCATCGGTTGCGTAGACGATGCCGCACTCCGCATCACCGGATTCGACCCATGCGAGTACCTGACGCACGTCGGAGCCATAGACAGCACGCTCTTTTACGGCATCGAGAATGCCAAGCTTTGTAAAGACTTCCTCACTGTACTGTCCGACGGGAACCCCTTTCGGCTCACCGAGGGCGATGTGGGCAACCTGCGGGTCAAGCACCGCTTTGAAATCGGGGAGGTTGAGTGTACTGTCCTTTGCTGTAATCAGGACGACTTCGTTCTGGAGCAGGTCGATGCGCGTGCCGTCTGCGAGAAGCTTCTTCTCATCGAGGGCATTCATCTGTTTCTGTGCGGCAGAGACGAAGACGTCGGCGGCACCGCCGTTTTCGATTGCCTGCTGGAGTGCGCCGCTGCTGCCGAAATTAAAGACAATGCGCACATTGCCATGGTGGTCTTTTTCGTACAGTGTGCCGAGCTCCTTCATGGCGTCGGTGAGGCTCGCCGCCGCAGAGACTTGCAGCTCGATGGGTCCTTCCTTCGGTGTGTCCATCTTGTTTGCTGAGTTTCCGCCGCCAATGCAGCCTGCGGTGAGCATGACCATCGCGGCAAGCGCCGCTGTTAAAGCATTTTTGATCTTCATGTGATATACTCCTTTACAAAAGCAGGCATGCCCGTTTCCCGGCATACCCCGTGACAGAACCTGCCAGGCAAGGGATCATAGCGTCTGCCTTAGATGCACCTTGCTCGGAATGTGACTCAGCGGATAAATGTACCGCTCTTGCCGCCGGATTTACGCATGAGACGGAGGTCTGTGATCTCCATACGCTTGTCGAGCGCTTTGCACATATCGTAGATGGTGAGCAGAGCAACGCTTACGGCATGCAGTGCTTCCATCTCAACGCCCGTCTCACCCGTGACCTTTACAGTCGCAGCGGCGTGGACGGCATGGCGCGGCACATCTTCAAGCGTAAAGTCGATCGTGCATTTGGCAAGCGGCAGCGGGTGGCATAGCGGTATCGTGTCTGCGGTGCGCTTTGCTGCCATGATGCCCGCAATACGCGCGACACCGAGCACATCGCCCTTTGCTGCCGTACCGGCACGGATGGCTTCGTAGACCGGCTCGCTCACATAGATGCAGCCGCATGCGGTGGCTTCACGGTTCGTTTTTTCCTTGCTGCTCACGTCCACCATGATGGCGGCTCCTCCCTCGTCAAAATGCGTCAGTCCCTTATCCGGCATCTTGTTCCCCCCTTTTTCCTTTAGAACTGTTTTCATCATAGCGCAAGTGTGTGGGAAAATCAACGCTATTTAAGGAAACACTGATAAAACATAGACACGCAGAAAAAGAATGTATCAGTGGTTCCCTAAAAATTGAAATTGGATTCCTTTTTATAATATCTCTTTTGAATACTCCCCCCTTTAATATCAAGCATCCTACGATATAATTTGAGTATTTGCCTACAACTTGTCTACAAAATCATTTGCCTACAATTTTCTCTAAAATACGCGCTGTCTCTTGTTTCATCTCCTCTGTGTCATGTGTGTAAAGATTTTGTGTGATGGTGGTATCAGCATGTCCTAACCGTGCTGCAACATCCACAGGTTTCGCTCCGGCTTCGATGAGACGGGTCGCATGTGTATGGCGAAAACTATGCGCATTAAGTTTTAGAGCATGAAACATTCGCGTCACCGGAATATGCCGGAACGGAGATCCGGATGGATGTATACAAATCAGAGTACGGCGCTCACAGCCGTCAGGACACGGCAGCTTTTTCGGAAGCACCACGAGAGCACGACAGTCTTTTACATTCTCATAAACGATTTGATATGCTTTTCCTAGGCGCATTTCCTCTTTCATCTGTGCAGCTTTCAGCATACGAAGGTAAGAGAGAAGGATTGGACAATATTGTTTGCATCCAAAAGCTTACGGAAAGAAGAAGCGGTATACTCCGCCCCCTGATTGGAATGGAAGATCAGTCCGTAGGAAATGTTTCTGCTCTGATATGCTTTATGGAAGGCAGCGATAATCAGGGCGGTATCGTGTTTGGAGGATAAACTCCAACCGATGATCTTTCGGGAAAACAAATCCATCACAATACAAAGGAAGTAGCAAGTACGATTGACCCTAAGATAAGTAAAATCACTGACCCAAACAAGATAGGGGGCAGACAGATGAAACTGCCGACGCAGGAGATCGTGGCATTCACCGGAGTCTTTCTGTGGGTTTCGTTTTGGCTTAACGGTGGAAGGCTTTGGAAGGGTCATGGAGCGCATCAGGCGGTACACTCTTGCGCTGCTGATGGAAATGCCATAGTCACGGGATAAGATATGCGTCATTTTATAAGCACCGATGCAGTTGTCGTAGTCGGCATAGATATGAAGAATGAGACGACGAATGTGCTGATTCTCCTTGATTCTTGGAGAAGGAGGCGCATTAAAGTGCTTATAGTAGGAACTGCGGTTGACGTGAAGGACCCTGCATAGGGTTTTATTCAGCCAGCGGACGTGGCGTGTAAAAGATGCCGCTTTTCTTGAAATCCTCATGCACGCTTTTCACATTGTAGCCCATATTGTTGCCCCCAAAATATTTCAAATCCTCTATTGATTCTTATGCGCATAATACGTATAATATAATCAGAAGGAGGGAACGTGATGAGATTCAAGGAACTTGAACGCATCATCAAAAAGGACGGTTGGTATCTTGATAGTTCCAACGGCTCGCATATGCACTATAAACATAAAACGAAAAAAGGAAAAGTTACAATACCGAATCATCCCGGTGACCTCGATCCCAAAACTGTCAAATCTGTCTTACGGATGACGGGGCTGCAATAATAGCCCGTCTCCGAAAGGAGGCTTTTATAGGAAGCTCGTATATCCCGCCGTATTTTATCCATGCGAAGTGAATCCTGGCTTTTGCGTTATTGTCCCCGATTTACCCGGCTGTATCAGTGAGGGGGACAGTCTTACGAATGCTATCGCTATGGGTGAGGATGCCGCCTCTGGTTGGATTCTCGGCGAACTTGAGGACGGGAATAAAATCCCACCTGCAAGCGACATCAAAGACATTCATCCGGATCCCGAAATTGGCGACGGGTTCGTCAGCCTGCTCTCGCTTGATATGGACGCATACGCTGCAAAGTACGGCAGCAAGTCCATCCGTAAGAATCTCACGATCCCCGCATGGCTCAACACCTTCGCTGAAGCAGAACGGCTTAACATCTCCAAAGTCCTACAAGATGCGCTTGTTGCTCTCTACGAGAAGAAAACTGCTCTTGCTTAGACATATCGCCCGCCGCTATGGCGGGTTTTCTTTTACACGAATCTCCATCCAATCAAAAAGAACACCGACGCAGCAGTGTCCCTTGTTCAATTCGATATACACAACATCATTATACCGATTGCAACGCGCAAAATCCCCATCCAAAATATAAACTGCAACCATAGGAAAACGCCCCGCATGTCTGCAAGGCGTCATTCTCCTGCTATTTCGTTTTCATCATGCGCACGGCGCGTTCAGGATTGTCCTTCAGAATCCTAGCAAATTCCTTGATCATGCCCCATTCGCCATCTGAAGCTCTGAGAGATCTCATTTTTCGCTCCGTACCGTCCTTTGCGACGGGGCGGCGTCCCGCACCTGCACGCTTGCCGCCCCATCCTGTTTCATTGCTCATGCACTCACCGCTTTCCACAATACATAAAGTGAAAGAGCGAACGCCGTCACCGCAATCCCTACCGTTACTTTTTGCATTTGATGCGCGGTTATGCTATACTTTGATTGACCCTGAGACCCCGCCCGTAGGCGGGGGAGCTTAATGCTCAGGCTCTTTACTGGACTTTGCTAAACAGTATCATCGCTGTGATGAGGTTGATAACAGCTGTTGCGAAGTTCAGTATTTTTATGGGGTCAATCTTCATAACCGCTTCCCTCCTTTCATGATATTATCATAACACATTCTTCTTGATTTGTAAATACGTATTTCAAGATGGGCACAAAATGTTTTCCCGCAACTCCTTATATGAAAAGGGATTGCCGTTTTTTAGTTCAGTGCAATGTTTAGCTGCTCGCGTGACTCTTCCAGCCGCCTCTTTGCCGTCTCGAAATACTTATCTTCGCGCTCAATCCCGATAAACCGCCGCCCCTCCTGCACACAGGCAACACCTGTCGAGCCGCTGCCCATGAACGGGTCAAGAACAATGTCGTCCGCTCTAGAACTTGCACGAATGATACGCGATAGTATATCAACGGACTTCTCGCAGGTATGGAAATGCTTCTGCGACGGAATCGCCGCCCTTCTCCACACATTGCAGTGCATCGCATCGTGGATCTATACTAAAAAAGTAGACACAAAACAGGACTTTATATTACACTTCAGTAAACACAAAGGAGGAATGGTTTCTATGACACATCGGCCCTATGACGAGGATTTCAAAAAATCCATCGTCGCCCTCTATCAAAATGGAAAAACACAATCACAACGCTCAAAGGAATATGGCATTTCCCTTAAAGCATATCAGAGCAGAAAGAATATGAAGCCTGCCGCGATTGCGGATATGAGTGCTGCATGGTACGTTCGTGATCGTTTCATAAGTAGCGCTCCTTTTTATCACACAAAAATAGACTGTTTCCCGTACGAATCGCACGACAAACAGTCCCTGCATGACAAAAAAGCAGTCCGTTCCTGCCGTTTTCCTTTTCAATACGTGTAGGGGCGAATCTTCCGGTGCGCAATACCGCAACTTCTTTTCAAACAGCGTCAGATTTGCTTCATCCGACGTTTGGAAGCGCTTCGTAAACTCCGCTCCATTATCCGTCTGTACTATTTACTTGTGTAACATATCTATTGTAATCCTACATCTATAACAGAACGACAGGTTGTTGATATTTTGCGACCGATACATTATATTTAGGGAAACGCTGATAAATTCTTATGTTGTACGATTCACCTCCGAAAGATTACAATAGCAGAAGAAACAACACAACGAGAGGAGAACCAAGATGGTGCAGCAAATATTTACGAAATATATTCTTCAAGTTATGTTATAAGGAGAGAACGAGATGCAGCTTACAGAGCGTATCAACGCACATATGCGCAATCTCAGTGACACGGATCGGTGTATATGGCGGCATATCGAGGAAAACCGTACAGCGGTGAGCCGCGCCTCCATCCACGAACTCGCACGTGCCTGCGCCGTCTCAAGTGCGTCCATCGTGCGCTTTGCGCAGAAGCTCGGCTTTGACGGGTTCGGCGAGATGAAGGCATTCATGCGCATGGAAGGGACATCACGCTCCCTGCCCAAGCGTGATGTCATCACCGCGCTCGGCAGCTTCTACGATCAGACGTGGCGTGAACTCATGCGGCGTGATTACACGGGCGCAAGCCGTCTCATTCGCGAGGCGCACCGCATCTTTGCCTATGCCTCCGGCTATGTGCAGACAAACGTCATGCAGGAGATGAAACGCCTCTTCGTCTATGACAACATCCTCATCTACGAGATCGCGGGGCGCGAGGAGTTCTATTCTGTCTACCAGACGGCGGGGAAGGACGACCTCTTCATCTTCATCTCGCTCTCGGGCGAATCCGAGCGCGTCGTGGAGTTTGCGGATCAGCTCAGTCTCAAGAACGTGCCCATCCTCTCCATCACGGAGATGCGGCACAATACACTCGCGAGCCGCTCAACGGAAAATCTCTATGTCACGTCCGCAGAGTTCGCCTTACCCGAGAATGAGGCACGTCTGCAGTTCAAATCCATGCTCGCCTACTTCCTGCTACTGGAAATATGGTACGTACATTATCGGCTTTATGTGCAGGAGTTGAGTGAGTGAAACAAATTTCATCCGATGTACCGTGATACAGGCTCCGTACATCCTGCCCGAAAGCCGTGAAGTTATTGCGTTCGCGGCTTTTTTGCGCTATCTTATAGACAACGGATTTCATATTAGTTTCAGTTTCATTCTCGGGAGGCGCAGAGCTTCCCTGCCGCAGGGGTTTGGTTTTTGGGATAAGGAGGAATGCACATGGCACTCAGTAAGGATGTCATCATGCAAAACATGCAGCGGTTCGGCGGCGCGATGTATACGCCCGTCATCCTGTTTGCATTCTTCGGTCTGACGGTGGCAGTGTCCATCGTCTGCAAGAACGAGGGGCTGCTCGGCAGTCTCGCCGCACAGGGTACGCTCTGGTATGATTTTTGGTTCGTCGTCGAACAGGGTGCATGGACGGTGTTCGCGCAGATGCCCATTCTCTTCGCGATCGCCGTTCCCATCGGCTTTGCGAAGAAAGAACCCGCGCGCTGTGCGATGGAATCATTCGTCATCTATATGCTGTTCAACTACTTTATCTCCGCGTTCCTCACGCTCCACGGCAGCGCGTTTGGCGTGGACTACAGCCAGCAGGCGGGACCCGGCACGGGGCTCGCAATGATCGCGAACGTCAAGACGCTCGACATGGGTATGCTCGGCGCGATCTTCATCGCCTGCTGCACGGCGTTCCTGCACAACCGCTTCTATGACACGAACATCCCCGACTGGCTCGGCATCTTCAAAGGTCCCGCGTTCGTCGTGGCGATCGGCTTCGTCGTTATGATCCCGATGGCACTTCTCTTCTGCATCGTCTGGCCGGCGGTACAGCACGCCATCGAGCAGTTCCAGTTCTTCCTCAAGACCAGCGGCATCATCGGCGTCTGGGCATACACGTTCTCGGAGAAAATGCTCCTGCCGGCGGGTCTGCATCACTTCATCTATCTCCCGTTCATCTTCGGTCCTGCGGTCGTCGACGGCGGCATTCAGGCGTATTGGCTCGGACATATCAACGACTTCATGGTCAGCGGACAGTCGCTCCGTGAGCTCTTCCCCGAGGGTGGCTTTGCCCTCCACGGCAGCGGCAAGGTCTTCGGTCTGCCGGGCGCAGCACTCGCGATCTACATGTGCGCAAAGCCCGAAAAGCGCAAGAAGACGGCAGCGCTCCTCATCCCCGCAACGATCACGGCAGTGCTCTGCGGCATCACCGAGCCGCTCGAGTTCACCTTCCTCTTTGTCGCACCGCTTCTCTATCTCCTGCACGCCGCTCTCTCGGCGACGCTTTCCGCAACGCTCTATGCGATCGGACTCTCGGGCAACTTCGGCGGCGGTCTGATCGACTGCTTCGTTCAGAACTGGATTCCCCTCTTCCCGTATCACTATGCGACATACCTCACGCAGATCGGCGTCGGTCTCTGCTTCACCGCGATCTACTTCTTCGTCTTCCGCTTTGTCATTCAGCTCAAGGACTATAAGACACCCGGCCGCACGGACGACGGCGTCGAGGACAAGCTCTTCACGAAGGCGGACTACAAGGCAAAACAGGCGGGTACAGCAGGTGCTGCGGCAGCCGCTCCCGGCATGAAGCTCGATGAGCGCGATGTCAAGGCACGCGCCTTCCTCGACGGCCTCGGCGGCGCGGCAAACATCAAGGAAGTGACGAACTGCGCCACGCGTCTGCGCGTCACGGTCAACGATCCCGAACTCGTCGCTCCGACGGGTGCATTCACCGAGGCGGGCGCACATGGTCTTGTCCGCAACGGTCACGCATTCCAAGTCATCGTCGGTCTCTCCGTCCCGCAGATCCGCGAGCGCTTTGAGGCGCTCATGACCGCGCCTGCCTCCGATGTGGACGAGATCGCTGTCGGCACGGAGAAATCCTTTGCCATTACGGCTGTTGCGACGGGGCATATCATCGACATGAGCGAGGTCAAGGACGAGATGTTCTCGCAGAAGATGATGGGCGACGGCGTTGCGGTCGAGCCGACGGAGGGCGTTGTGGTCGCTCCTGCGGATGCTGAGGTCACGATGGTCATGGAGGACAGCCGCCATGCGGTCGGTCTCCGTATGGACAATGGCGCGGAACTCCTCATCCACATCGGTGTGGATACGGTAAAACTCGAGGGCAAGGGCTTTG
>CALIBA010000041.1 GCA_938045435.1 uncultured Selenomonas sp. | reverse complement strand
ATTTAAACAAATTATTAATATGAATTCCGTTGCATTTGGAACTTGAATTCAGCAAGAAATAAGTAATGATAAAAAATAAACTGCCCGTAAGATACACGGGACAGCATTTTACTATAGATAAAGTGCTGATAGATGATGCAATTAAAATTGCGAAAATAAATGAATCCGACACTGTTATAGATATTGGTGCCGGAAAAGGATTTTTGACTGTTCATTTAGTTCGTCAATGCACAAATATAATTGCAATAGAGAATGATAAATCGCTATTGTCCATTCTAAAAAACAAGTTTTCTAACAACACGAATGTCAAAATTATTGATTGTGATTTTAGATGTTACACCATACCAAAAAGAAATTTTAAAGTTGTGTCTAATATCCCTTTCAGAATAACTTCTGAAATTTTAAAATCCTTGATGTTTGATAGTGTTGAGCATTTTATGGGTGGTTCATTGATAATGCAACTTGAACCTGCCCAAAAGTTATTTTCAAAAAAAGTTTTCAATCCATATATTGTGTTTTATCATACTTTTTTTGATTTAAAACTTATGTATGAAATATCTCATGAGAGTTTTTTGCCACCACCAAAAGTCAAGTCAGCACTTTTAAAGATTGAAAGAAAAAAAATGTCAATAAGTTATGAATTGAAAAGAAAATATCTGAATTTTCTCACTTTCTTGTTGCAAAAACCCGATTTGCCAGCCAGAACTGTATTAAAGACAATATTCAGAAAAAGTCAAGTCAGAGTTATTGCTGATAAATATGGAATAAATCTTAATTGTCAAATTGTTAGTTTGGCTGCAAAACAATGGGAATGTTGTTTTTTGGAAATGTTGGAGAGAGTTCCTGAAAAAAACCATCCCTCTTAATTGTTAGTTGATTAGAGTCTGATTCAGTAAAACAAAATTATTTTTTTTACTGAATCAAGATTAACTGTTTAATACACCATTTTAGTCATTAAGTAACTTCTATTTTACTTCCATGTAATATCCACAGGATTGCGTCTCGGAATAGAAGTTATTTTATAACTTGAATATCCAAATAGCATTGGACAAGCCGCTTTACGTTCTTCTGGTATTGATAACAAATCCTTTAATGGTTTATAATTGTCTATAGCCAACTTTACGAATCCAGCCCAACATGTACCGATACCAAAAGCGGGCGCAGCAATATCAAAATGAGTCAAAGCAATAATTGCTTCGGTAGGGTCATCAATTGGCTCAATAGGAACATGTGCAAAAAGTAAATGGGGAGCATTATGGCAAATCAAATCCAAACCACTATCCCAAGTTGAAATTATTGCAGGTACATAATCTGCTAGAGGATGTGATGTGTTTTGAATAGTTCGCATCCAATCAACGGTTAAACTTGCAACACGATTTACCTCTGATGGTTTATGAATAACAATCCATTTTACTGGTTGTCCATTCCCTCCAGATGGAGCATAACGGGCTATATCAATAACTTTAGCAATTAACTCTTTATTAACTGTCTTTGAAGAATAATGTCTCACAGAACGTCGACTTTTTATATACAATGCTATATTCTGTGGTTCAATCTGACTATCCAAAAAAGACGTATTAATTTTTTCGTCAAGAAGGAAATCTAAGGTAAGAGCCTTCTGTGCACAAAAAGACTCACAATGACCACATTTTAAACAATAATCCAATTTTTCTTCAGGTATGGTTGGATAATTTAAGGCTGTCGATTTATCAATGATTCCCATTACACATACAGTTGCGCAAGTATTGCATTTAGAACATGTTTTTCTGTCTATAAGAATTTGTGGCATTTTTGTCTCCTTTAAATTTTATTCATGTCAAGTTCCTGCCTGTGCATTTCTCTGAGATTGTGGATTTGCGTATCATGCTGTTTCTGCATCTGCTGTACTTGGCTCTGCAATTTTTCAATATTGGTGTTCCGTTTTGAAACCTCGTCTTGCAGTTTTTCGTTGGCACGTTCCAGTTCTTTCAGTTTTCCACTCCCGAAAAGAGAAGCAACTCCACTAGTTATGGCTGTCGCTGCCGTGGTGGCTGTCTTCTTTAACTTGTCAGTGCGTATTTCTGATTTCACCTGTTTCAGTTCCTGCTCGGCAAGATTTATCTGTTCTTCTTTGTGCCGTTTGGCTGCATCCATGCGTTGCAGTTCAGCTTTCTGCTTCTCAATGATAAAGTCGTTCCGTTCCAGATGCTCCTTACCAGTGACAGCCTTTGACTGCCCGCGTTCCATCAGCAGGATGTCGGATGCAAGGGTCTGCATCTGCATCATGTCATCGTCATTGAGCTTTCGGCTCTTTCCTGTTTCGTGGTTCATCCAGTCGAAAACGATATGGGCATGATAGTTCGGCTTGAACCATCTGTCCCCGACTTTGAAGCTTTCCCTGTCTTCCGCTTCCGGCTGACCGTTCAGCCAATGCCCTTCATCCTTGTGCAGGAAGATTTGCAGCGGTGTGATTCCCCAGCGTCTTTGACACTCCTCACCGAATTTACGCACGTCTGCCAGTGTGGTGTCCGACCTGACAAGCAGCACTCCTTCACGTATGGGGGAGCATCCCGCAATCTTGACTATTTTACCGTTCTTGCCTTTGCGTTCACGCTCCTTTTCCTGCATGGCACGTCCGGTCTTTTCCTTTACCATCTGTCTGATATTGTCATAATGCATCCGCAAATCCGGACTGCCGAAGTCGGGATTTATCCACTGCTCATTATCGGTGGAGAGTTCTGGAACCACATAGGTTCTGGACTCTCCGATGTGGCGCATGTATTCGGCAGTCCTCCTGTTGTGAGCCTCACTCGATGCGATATTGCAGGGCTTGATATGTATGCTTGATTTTGTTGCCATAGATACTTGTTTTTTGGGTTTGTACTTTATTGTTTGCTTTTCCGCTGTCCGTAAACGCATGGGGTTCTTAGGGGTGCAACCCATAAGCGGAGATTGCAAAGAGAGGGTCACTCTTTGCTCTGGGTTCTCAGGGGAGAAACGCCCTGAGTGGGTCATTAGGGTAAAACCCTAATCCCCTCGGGAGAGCCCACAACTACGTAAGCGGAGCGTGTAGTTATAGTGGGCTATATCAATGGCAAGCCATTGTCTGCAAACTCCAGCCTACGGCTTCCGCTCTCCTCCGTCAGGGAGGTTTTTCATCATCGTTGCCGATTGGAGATGCACCGACCAGCACAAGGTCTAAATCGTCTATCAGTTTTTGCAGGACGGGATTCTTCTCTATCATCCGCTGGAGGATTCTCTCAGCCTCGACCAAGTGGTTGGCTGTACTCATCACCTTGCCCTCCCGTATCTGAAAGATAATCCAATCGGCTATGTCGATATGGGCTTCTTTTTGTTTCGGGGTGGCATTCCTTTCGATGATGTCCGAAACCACCACCTTACAAAAGTACATGCTCTCGGCTCGCTGTTTCCACTCGGCATAAGCATCGGCATCGGGAAAGAGAAGCACGGTTCGCCCTGACAGTACACGGAGTTTCTCTTCTCTCATCTGACTCTTACCACCCGTAGCCAGCCATACATAATCGGGGAAGATAGCAGAACCGATAACGGCACTCTTCTCGGATTCCACCAAGACCACCACCTTGTCGGGATGCGTTTTCAACAAGTGTTCCCCGAAAAGGCATTGGGATAGTTGCCAATCCTCTGCCAACACACGCTGCTTTTTCAATATGCTGTGTATCCAGTTCACTGCCGATGTCTGTCCTCCCTTGATACGGTGTCCGTCTTCGGGATTGTACTGCATCACCTTTCCCGTGCGTACCTTGCCCGTCCTGTCTATCTGCCAAAAGATAACAGAGCCGTCACGGGTAGCCCCCAAACGGTATTCCTCCAACAACCGCTTCAACACCTCTTTCGCCTTGTCGCCATAGTAGGAAGTAAGGAGTGTGAAGAGGAAACGGAAGAAATTGCTACGCTCGCTTTGCGACTTCTCCACATAGTGAGGGGGAATATAGCCGATGGCTGTCGGCTTACTTTGCTGCTTCACTTTCTTCTGCTCTGCTCTTTGCCTGTCAAAAGAGAAATCATTGGTAGTTCTGTGTTCAGGATGCTCTTGAAAATACTCTTTCGGAGTGTAGTGATACCCACAACCGCTTTCGTGGTTACATCTGCCGACCGATGGATGCAACGGCACATTATTTTCGTCCACGTAATAGACGAAAGAATGCCTGTCTCCGCATTTGGGGCAGGTATGCCGTGTTGCCGTTCCTTTATACTTCTGTAATGAATAATTGCCCATAGCTTAGTCCGTTTTTGATGGTTGATTGTCGGCTGTCCCATCCTGTCCCATTGTCCCACACTCTAAGGGTTGGGACAGTGGGACACTTGGGACACCTGCGTTTTTACTCTCTTTGCTGCGCTGGATGATACGGTTTACGGTGGACTTGCCACAATTCACCTGTGAGGCTATCTCCCTGACGGACTTGCCCGATTGGGAGAGTTGCAGAATTTGGCAATCCCTTTGGCTTGATTCATTGTCGCCCAATTTTTTCAAGTGTTCCTTTTCCGTGGAATAGCCCCTGAACACGAACTGCAAGAAAGCATCCACCTTGTCAATCTCGTAAACGATTACATTATCCGCATCATGAGAGAACGTGCCATAGCGCACTTTAAGCTGCTTCACATAGCGAAGCCCTCCGTCTTGGGCACTTTTTCCAATGGTGAACACGCTGTCAAAGAAATTGTAGAGCCGTTTGCTTCCGGCAAGGTCGTTGGATGTGATGGGACAATCCAAAGAGCGTTTGGGCGTATGTGCCAGGACAAGGATAGAGAGCGCATATCTCTTTTTGAGATTGTTCAGCTGAATCATCAGCCGTCCTGCGGCATCGCCTTTCTCCATGGCGCAACACAGGTAGGTAAGATTGTCAATGATGAAAATCTTGCAGTCGGTCTGCACAGCCATCTGTTCAATGCCGCCTATGATAGCTTCCTCAAAGTTGGCATCCAAAAGCTGGTTGCAGTCAATAGACACCCGATAGAGTTTGTCGGGAAAGGTGTAGAGCTCTCCATGCTCGTTGGTATAGCGGAGCTGGAACTGCTTTTCGGACAGTTCAAAGTCCAGATACAGCACATTGTCGGTTCGGGCGATGCGGTCGGCTATCTGCACGGCAAGGATGGACTTGCCCACGTTGGAATCGGCAAACAAGCAGGAGAGTTCCCCCTCGTACCAAAAGCTGTCCCACAGCGCACGGGGCGTAGGCAATAACGATGCTTCAAGAATGGTTTGGTTTGCCGTCTTGATATTCATCATGCCTACACTGTCGGGCATACCGTTATGCGCTTGGGATGCTTTTGTGAGGTCGCCACGTATCAGGTTGATATAGTTCTTATCCTCTTCCATATCATTCACCAGTTACGTGGGTTGGGCTTGCGACGGTGGGAAGAGGATAAGGACTTGTTCAGTTCCTCGTCTGACAACGGTATGGGATTCTTTCGGGCGGTTTCCAGCCACTTGTCCAGTTCGTCACGGTAAAGGCAATAGCGTTTGCCGGGCTTGGTGGCAGGGATTGTCCCTTCTGACAGTTTCATGTAGAGCGTACCCTTAGGGATACCTAAATACTCTGCTGCCTCGTCCACAGACATGGGCACGTGGGTGTCCACCGTTTTGGCATTGTTCACACTGCGCTGCTCGGCGAGCAGGCTTTTCAGGCTCATCACTTCGTCTCGAAGCTGAGCGACAACCTCGGGGAGGTCGTTGAAGGTAAGAATTGATTTTTCCATTCGCGTACTCGTCTCTTTTGTAAGACTTGGCGCAAAGGACTGAAATGATATATCCGTGAATATCTCCACGACACGTCATTGCAAAATAATTCCCGAATAATTAAGCCCAGCCATAAATGACGGGTAAAATTACTCGGGAAACGATGTAAAACAGGCGGTTATGAGTTACCGGATGGTTGTCGTTGGTGTCGTGATTATCCTAATTCCGCACATAATCCTCGGGATAGTGGAAATCAAGTTTGCCGTTTTCGGGTTCATCAATGGGAATTTCCGTCTTTAACGGCTCTACCTTGAAATTCTTGATGGTTGATAAGTCTGTATCAGCAAACGATTTCGGGAAAAGGGCTTTGATGAACTTGGCACGGTTATCCCCATTGTAGTATCTCTTGTACAGGAAACGCTCAGAGATATTCCATACGAAGTGACGGAGTGGAATGTTGTTGATGTCTTTGGTAAACGGTCTTTGTATGGGCTTCGGGGTATAAGTGTTAAGATTCATCCATTTGTCCACCTCAGTACAGATGTGGTTCACGGTTTCTTGGTCGGCAATGCGAGGCAGGTAATAATGGCAATACTCCATGACCATGCGGATGCGCTCTTCCTTTTCCCGTTGCTCTCTGCTTGCGTAATTGGCACGGTTCTTTTCGTGAAGATCCGGGGCGATAGTAAGCTCTATCGGTTGTGTTTGGATAAGTGTCTCTTCTTTTGTCGGGGATGATTCGGGTACAGGCTCAGGGACTGATGTAGGTCCAGGCACAGATGTGGCTTCTTCAAGTGTATTTTGTGACAGTTCTTCCTGCACCTCTATGGCTTCGGCAATCGTTTCTTTCTTGCCGAACTTGATTTTGTAGATTTCGTATGTATCAAAGATAAGTGTCTGAAAGGAGAGATAGAGCAACCATCCCAACAGGTTACAGCATACGAATACTATCCACCTGACAAAGTTGTCTTGGTTGAAGCTGTCCGCTATTACCAGCGTGGCAATGGAAGATATTAGGACGATGGCGAAGCCGACAAAGCCCAAGATGATGTATTTGTCCTTGATTGATGATTCCATATTTCGTTGAGAGATTGAATGTTCCTGTATTATTTTGTGCAAAGTTAATGCTATTTTTCCCAATTACTGCCCGTTATTTGCGGTTAGAACGGTCTTTTTCAATGTATTTCACGAAATGTCATCATATCATACTCTGTTTCATACTCTGAGGGGCTTATAAATGGTGGCATCAAGCCAAAAACATAGAGGGGCGATTATAGCCTTGTAGCCATAACCGCCCCTCTGAATACCTGTCAATGTGAGACATTTATGCCTCCTTGCGCTTCAAGGTTATCTTGTCCACCACCTGACACATCTGCTGCGCTGCTATTGGAAAAGCCACACTAATTTGACCCACCCTGTCAAAGTATTTTAGACCCAGTAAAACGATTTATTATTGACCCACTAAATGCCCTGGTCGGGTGGGTCATTTTATTTCGCTATTACTTGGTAATATTCTTTGCTTTTATCTTTCTAAGACTCTCTCCAGTTAGTTCTATTTGATATGAGGTATGCACAATTCTATCTAGTACAGCATCTGCCACGGTAGGGTCGCCTATTGCATCATACCAGTTGTCTACAGGAAGTTGAGAAGATATGATAATCGACTTCCTTTCATGCCTATCTTCTATAATATCAAGTAATATAGGACGCTCTTTTGCATCTACAGGTACAAGGAAGGCATCATCGAGGATTAACAAGCGACATCGCTCTATCTTCTTTAGCTCTGTTTCTAACGTTCCTTTGTTCTTGGCAACCTTAAGTGTCCCCAGCAGCTTTGACATGTTAGCATACATCGTTCTAATACCATTTTTACAAGCATGATAGCCTATAGCTGTAGCGATAAAACTTTTACCAGTTCCTGATGAACCAGTAATAAATATATTGCGTCCTTGCTTGATAAAATCAAGTGAGAGTATTCTCTCCATTTTGTTTTGGCTAAGGTTGCGATTGATATTATAATCTATTTGCTCAGGATAGGTTTTATATCTAAACCCTGCTGATTTTATGAGTCTTTCAATGGCTGCTGCAGAACGATAGTCCCATTCTCGAGATAAGAGCCAAGATAAAAAGGCATCTGGTGTCATCGTATCTGCAATTGTAGTTGTTAGACTTTCTTCAAAGGCAGTTGCCATACCCGTAAGCCTCATTCTATGCATTAAATCAAGAGATAACTGATTCTTATCCATTTCTTGCACAATAGGTGCTGTCTTATTATTATTTAGTTCCATAGTTGTTTACTTTAATTGTTTGCTATTATTGGATAATTGCTTTGAGAAATAATCCTTGCCTCGTATGTTCTTATGAGTTTTTGGTTTATATTCAGGAGATAGCTCCATATTATCTTCATCCATAGATATATAGGGAGCATCATCACCCTTCTGTAGTATATCCTTTATCTCATTATAGCCATAGCGTCGTCCTTCCGAGGCACAGTTACAAGCTGCTACTAGACGAGCCATGCCATACTTCTTCTCCAGCGACATGATACCACGGCAAGAGCGGAAGGCTTTTGGTGGATATTTCATCTGCGTAGCGACTTCCTTGAGATAAAGCAGAAGGATGTTGTCTATTTGCCCTGCCCGTTGATATATTTCCTCCAAATCCTTTTCAAAGCTACCATGATGACCAGGAAGATTATGTGCATCTTTCTGTGAGTAGGTATAGGGAGTATCATCTCGCTGATGGATGGTAACTAACTTTAACCCATAGTAGATTTGAACATTGTCATTATCGTAAATAAGCTCCATACGTTTGCCGATATACTCTGTTGGAACACTATAACTATGCTTTCTTAGCATAACGAAGCTATTAGCCATGACAGTAGCAGACTTTCTAGACTTCATCTGATAGCGAGCGGTAGGAAGAGGACGAAGAAAATCTTTTTCCATTTCCTCAAATAGTTCTTGACGGGATTCCTTACGCCCACTCAATCTACGGCTGTTAAATGCTTCTAAAGATGTGCGTATAGCAACATTAAGTGATTCTAGATTATGGAAAATTTGCCCTTCAATATCTACATATACCGACCGATACATTAGCTTTACAGCATTCTCAACCAGTGCCTTGTCCTTGGGACGGCGCACCCTAGCTGGATAAACAGCCATGTCATAAAATTCAGCCATAGCAGCGAAGTCGTCATTGATAACAGGCTCATTACGATCACTGCGGATAACGGCTGATTTTAAGTTGTCAGGCACAACAGCCTTGGGTACACCACCAAAGAAATGAAGAGCATTCTCGCAAGCAACGATAAGGTCTTCCTTCTTCTGCGACCACACTGCCTCGCAATAGGTGTAATGACTGCATGGAAGGGTAGCCACAAAAACCTCTACCTTCCGCACCTCACCCGTCTGTTCTTCGACTATCTCTAGCTTATCACCTGCATAATCAATATACATCTGATCGCCAGCAAGGTGCTCTACATGTCCTACGGCTCGTGTTTGACATCTGTAGGCATGGATTGCGTGTTTGAAAGTAGAATACTGGTAACCATTAGGATGAGTTTTGAGATACTCCGTGTGAAGAGATAAGATAGAAACACCCTTCTTGCTAAGCCGTTTCACATAATCAGGAACAAGTGCCTCTAACTCCAACTTGCGAGCAGAAGGCGGACGGTTACGAGAATGCCCATCTGAAAACAAGTCCGCCAGCTTATCATCTGAAAGCGACAGAATTTGCTCCATGGACAAGCCACTTTCTTGGAATTTACGGACATACTTGCGGAGGGTGTTACGAGATATATGGAAAGTACTAGAAATACTTCTTATTCCCATACCAGATGCGTAACAGCGCAATAAATTCTTTAATTTTGTCATATAAATAATAGTTTTATGTTTTTAATGCCGGCCAGGGCAGTAACACAAAACTACAAAATGACCCTAAAAAACTAGCGTTTCAAAGGGTCATTCTTATTTTGGTGAGGTGGGTCTCATTATTTTAACCTTACTGGGTCTAAAATACTTGCCAGGGTGGGTCAAATTAGTGTGGCTTTTCCACCCGATAATGAAATAAATTTTTCGAGCAATGCTCTCAACAACTCGTGGGTTTTTGACAGACATCCCAACAAACGAATAGACCGAATAACGAAAGTGTAGAAATATCCTGCTGAATAATAGCAAAAGCCACGCAAATTTTCGATTTGCGTGGCTTCTTTTCTTTCT
The DNA here is from genome assembly GCA_938045435.1 of uncultured Selenomonas sp. Taxonomy (GTDB): domain Bacteria; phylum Bacillota; class Negativicutes; order Selenomonadales; family Selenomonadaceae; genus Centipeda. The sequence goes on along the minus strand of CALIBA010000041.1, from coordinate 128 downwards.
CTTTGAACGAGTAGGCGACCAAAGAAAAGAAGCAAAGTAACTATTCAGCGATAAGCAATATATACATTGCATGTCAATTTATCAAACCTTAAATAAGGCTTGAATCGCATTGTATGGAGTTTTGTCGT
>CALIBA010000040.1 GCA_938045435.1 uncultured Selenomonas sp. | reverse complement strand
CTATGTGATGTCTTTAAGCTGCCTTTCGATTTCCGTGTTGTAATCCAGCACATGTTTTTTTACCTGATAAAACAGCACATACGACACCAGCCCGCCCAACACCGGCGACAACACCCAAGACACGGCAATTTCGCCGATTTTTTCCCATTTCACCAAACTCCAAGGGCTGCCGCCGCCATCTATTAAGCTTTTCGGAAGAATTTCTTCATCGACAGGAATGGCGAAATGGTGCCATACTGATAAAAAGGTTATGAATAGACCGATCATGCCAAAGAATCGCTTTGTATAGAGAAGTCCACGATGATGGATTATATATTGTATACCTATCAATATAACAATCAGTATCGCAATGAGAGCTCCCCATCCAAAAAGATAATGAAATATATCAGCAAATAAGAATCCAATAAAACCAACATTCCAACCAAGTATTCCAATCCCGGCAATCATTCCAAAGGCTAAAAGACTCAACCCAATAAGTTCATATTTTCGTCCTGATCCATTTATCGTAGTTTTTTCTCCTATCATGGAAAATGCCTTTGACTTTTTTGGGCCAGAACGTTTCTTCTTCAAAGAAAATCCTCCTTAATCACATTATACCTCCATCTTCAGATGGAGGTATAATGTATTTTTCATTTACTTTATCTCTATCTCTAAAATAAATACAAAATATTACGATGTTAATCGTTTTGCAACCTGATGTGCCTCATATAAAATACGTTCTTCATCCAATGTCTTGATTTCTCTGTGCTCCATCAGAATCTTGCCATCAACCATCACTGTATCGACAGATGATGACTTTGCCGAGTATGCGAGCAGTGATACAGGATTATGACATGGTGTCCATTCTGCACCAGACATGGAAAAAAGAATAATATCTGCCTTATTGCCAACTTGTAATTGTCCAACATTGCTGAGAGAAAGGGCTTTTGCGCCATATTCTGTTCCCATCTTAACTGCTGTTAAAGCAGGAATTGAAAGCGGATCCAATGTATGCACCTTATGTAAAAGTGCGGATAACTGAACTTCATCCAGCATATCTAAATTATTATTGCTAGATGCACCGTCTGTTCCTAATGCAACACAGATCCCCTCCTCTAGCAAATAAGGAACTGGCGCAACACCACTAGCCAATTTCATATTGCTTCCAGGGTTATGGACAACACGAATTTTATATTTTTTTATGATACTTATATCCTCATCGTCAAGATGGACACAGTGAGCTGCTAATGTTCCGTTTTCAAATAAACCAGTTGAAGCAACATGTGCAAATGGGCGTCTTCCATATTCTTTCAAACATGATTCGACCTCACCAATGGTCTCTGACATATGAATATGTACCTCTGCTCCAAGTATTTGTGCCTTTTCTGCAACTTTTCGCAGGTAATCAGGCGGACATGTGTACAACGCATGAGGACCAAAC
>CALIBA010000039.1 GCA_938045435.1 uncultured Selenomonas sp. | reverse complement strand
TATTTGATGTTTTTACAGATGAGCAGCTTCTCAATAAAATCCCGAAGCTGTCTGCAAAAGTGAAGGCTGCATTGGAAGACTTCTCTGCGTTGATTTTCACTTTTATGGGACAGCTGAATACGCGTCCCCTTCATGAAATCGTTGCGGATATGATTGAAGAATCAGGTTATGCCGCAGCTTTGGAGGAGGAGAAAAAAGAGGAAAACAGGGAGCGGTTGGAGAACCTGCGGGAATTTATCAGTGTCGCAAAGAATTTTGAGGATGGGGCTGCAGAGGGGGAGAATGGTATTGCCGATTTTCTTGCGCGGATTTCGCTGATTTCAGATGCAGATGAAACAGAGGAGAGCGATGGTAGTGTTACACTTATGACCTTTCATGCAGCCAAGGGACTGGAATTTCCTGCCATATTTATGGCAGGAATGGAGGAAGGATTGTTTCCACACGCACGTACCCTGCTCGATGAAACGGATATTGAAGAGGAGCGGCGCACATGCTATGTTGGGATCACACGTGCCGAGCGGCGTCTTTATCTGACATATGCACGGCAAAGAACCATCTATGGCCGTACGGAAATGTCCCGCCCATCTCGGTTTCTTGCGGAAATTCCCGAGGAACTGATCGAGCGTGTGCAGGCAGACTTTTTAGCAGAGACGCAACATATGAGCAGCCGGACGAATGTCTGGGGGCATAGGGGGATGGAAAAACATGTGTTCATATCGCCGCCGCAGCATACGGCAGCGGATGGGAGTATTATTCGTCCCGATGTGAAGGCTAAGTTTATCGAAGGAGATGCCGTGCGCCACAGTAAATGGGGGGATGGGCGCATTGTTTCCATACGTGGCGCGGGCGAAGAAGCAGAGCTTACAATTGCATTTCCCGGAGAAGGGATTAAGAAGTTTATACAGAAGTACGCACCGATTTTGAAACTATGAGGCAAGTATGGACAACATTCATGAAATCAAAGCAGAGCTTGCAGAGCTGCGCAGGAAGATTCGGCGATACTCCAAGCAATATTATGATGATAATGCATCTGACATTTCAGACTATGACTTTGATCAGTTGATGCTGCGTCTAAAAAGTCTTGAAGCGCAGTATCCTGAACTCATCACGAAGAATTCACCGACCCAAAAGGTTGGCGGCTCCGCGCAGCGTACAGTGGGCGTCCTCGTACGACATGATGTCCCGATGCTCTCCTTGCAGGATGTATTCAGTGCAGAGGAAATCTGTACATTTGTTGATGGTATTTTATGCCAGTTTCCAGCAGCAGAGTTTGTTGTTGAGGAGAAGATTGACGGACTTTCACTTGCTCTTCGCTACGAGAATGGTGTTCTTGTGCGTGCAGTTACGCGTGGGGATGGGACGGTACAGGGAGAGGATGTGACCGCAAACGCGCGCGCTATCGACGATGTTGTGGAGCAGTTGCATGACCCCGTCCCCTATTTTGAGGTGCGTGGCGAGGTATATATGGAGCGGTCAGCATTTTCGGCAGTCAATGACCGACAGGAACTTCTCGGGCTAAAGCCGTTTGCAAATCCGCGCAACTGCGCGGCAGGAACATTGCGTCAGCTCGATGCACGTGTCACAAGGGAGCGTAGGCTCTCTATGTTTCTGTTTAATCTGCAGCGAGTGACGGGGCGTTCTTTTGATACGCATACAGAAGCTTATGCATTTATGCAGGCACAGGGCATGAAAATTATTTCACGGTACTACGTTTGCCGTACCTCAGATGAGGTGTTGTCAGCAATTGATGAGATTGGACAGCGGCGCGGGCAGCTCCCCTATGACATTGATGGTACGGTTGTTAAAGTGAACAGTTTTGCCATGCGTGAGGAACTAGGCGCTACTGCCAAAGCGCCACGTTGGGCAATCGCCTACAAATACCCACCGGAGGAAAAGCAAACTGTGCTGCGTGCGATTGAGCTGTCTGTTGGACGCACGGGGCGTATTACTCCAACAGCGGTATTCGATCCCGTACAGCTTTGCGGGACACGCGTTGAGCGTGCGACTCTGCATAATCAAGATTATATCAAGAACCTCGATGTGCGGATCAAAGACACGATTCTCGTCTATAAGTCAGGTGAAATTATCCCTCGTGTAAAGGCTGTCATCAAAGAGAAACGCCCCCAAGGAACCGAGCCGTATGTAATTCAAACCATCTGTCCTGTCTGTGGCGCACAGGCTGTACGCGAGGAAGATACGGCTGACATAAAATGCCGAAATCCAGTCTGCCCGGCCCAGGTGGAGAATCACCTGTTGAACTTCGTCAGCCGAACGGCGATGGATATTAAGGGGTTTGGAGCATCATCCATTGAGGCGCTTACGCGCGGCGGGTATCTGCATGATATTGCAGATATTTATAGGCTGCATGAACATCGTGCAGAACTGGTTTCATCTGGGGTGATTGGGCGGGAGAAAAGTGTGGAGAGCCGCCTTGCTGCCATTGAAGCGAGTAAATTAAATCCCCCCGAACGACTGCTCACGGGACTTGGGATTGCGGGCATCGGGCGTGCAGCAGCAACGGCACTGATGCAAGCATTCCCCTCTATTGATGCCCTGTCACAGGCGGCCCAGGAGGAGCCGGAACTCATTCGTGCTGTACCCGACATGGGGGAGGTTAGTGTGCAGCGCCTTGTGGAGTTCTTTACATCTAAGACCGGACAGACGCTTCTTGCTAAACTGCGTGCCGCAAGTGTGAATTTTGAGAGTGCGGCAGTGGAGCGTGTGGGAAGTGCGCTCAGTGGCAAGAGTTTTGTCATTACAGGTGCGTTGCCGACTCTCTCCAGAGAGGAATGCGCTGCACTCATTACCGCCCATGGTGGAAGTGTGAAGGGGTCTGTATCCAAAAAGACCGATTATCTTGTGGCAGGTGTGTCTGCGGGCAGCAAACTCCAAAAGGCAGAAGATCTTGGGATACCAATTCTGGATGAGGAGGCACTTAGGAATATGATTGTGCGTGCAGAATGAAGGAAAAATATGAAACTCAGCAGATACATTGACGCATCTCCGCTGTCTCCATCTATGCGTATAGATGAGGTGCATGCAGCAATTGAGACTGCCATCGCGCAGGAGTGCTGTTCCGTTTGTGTTCAGCCATCTGATATTTCGCTTGCCGTAAAGCTTTGCCGTGCAACGCAGACGCGTGTGTGTACGGTGTTGGACTTCCCGCATGGAAGAGCACCACGCGTCATCAAGGAGATGCAGGCAAGATATTACATAGAATATGGTGTGGATGAAATTGATATGGTGATGAACTATGGGCTTGCTCGCTCTGGTCATTGGCTTGAGGTAGAGGAGGAGATTCGCGCCGTTGTCGATGCTGCACATGCGCGCAATGTATTTGTCAAGGTCATATTTGAGGCCAGTCAGCTATGCCCAGAGGAAATTGTCCGCGCCACAGAGATCTGCATTTCAGCACAGGCAGATTTTGTCAAGACAGCGACTGGATTTTTTGGTACGGGAGCAACGGAGGAGCAGCTGCGTGTGATGTTGGATACAGCACAGGGGCGGTGTAAGGTCAAGGCTTCAGGCGGTATTCGAGACTATCAAACCGCAAAAAAATTCGTAGAGATGGGTGTTGCCCGATTGGGAATTGGCAGTTCGTCCGTTGCGGCTATCCTTGCCGAAGAATCAGCTTCATAGAGAGCACAGATGCGGCAGTCAAAGAAATGGGATGAGGGAGATACATGCGCTTTATCCATACAGCAGATTGGCATTTAGGAAAGCTTTTCGGACAGCGGCATATGACAGAAGATCAGGCATATGTTTTGGATGAATTGATACGTTTGGTCAAGGAGACACGGGCAGAGGCACTTATTATTGCGGGGGATGTATATGACCGCGCTGTGCCTCCGCCCGAAGCCGTCGGACTGTTTAATGAGACACTCTCAAAGCTCGTTGAGCAGGGGTGTAAAGTGCTCTTTATCGCGGGCAATCATGACAGCGCTGTACGTCTTGGATTTGGTGCAGATTTATTTCGTTCCTCTGGCGTGTATCTCACAGGGGGGGTACATGCTGCAGACCCGCCGATTATACTTTCTGACTCCTTTGGTGAAGTATATTTTTCTCTGCTTCCCTATGCAGATCCGCCGCATATTCGCGAGGCGTTCGCATTGGCGGAAATGCCGTCTTTTGATGCGGCGATGGGCGTGCAGGTGCAGGCGGCACGTACACAGATTCCAAGCGGTGTACGGAGTGTTGCTGTCGCGCATGCATTTGTTATAGGGGGACAGCCTTCTGAGTCGGAGCGACCACTCTCTGTCGGTGGGTCGGATCAGGTAAGCGCACATCATTTTTCCTCTTATTCTTACACAGCACTTGGACATTTGCATGCACCGCAGCGCGCAGGAGCAGAGCAGATTCGCTATTCTGGTTCGCTGCTTAAATATTCGTTTGATGAGGCAACGCAAAAAAAAGGAGTCGTTCTTGTCGAGCTGGATGCGCAGGGCATGTCGTCACATACATTTTATCCACTCACGCCGCGTCATAATGTACGTATCGTTCGCGGCAGAATGGATGAGCTCTTGATGGACGGATTTGATCCTGCTCCGCACGATGATTATGTCTGTGTGGAGCTGCTCGATAAAGAGGCTGTACTCGCTGCACATGAGAAGCTGCGGCAGATTTATTCCAATCTCGTTTCCATTACACGTCCTAATATGTACATCGGGCAGCTTTCTGTAGAAACTCGTACTTACGAACAGGGAAAATCGGATCTGCATCTCTTTTCGGATTTCTATACAGCGATGACCTCAGAGTCTTTGACAGATGAGCAGGAACGTGAACTTATCTGTATCATTGATGCACTCGAACGAGAGGAGAGGAACGCATGAAACCGCTGCTGCTGCGTATGCAGGCGTTTGGTTCCTACGTTGAAGAGCAGGTTCTTGACTTTGAAAAGGCACTTGCAGATGCGCCTTTTGTGCTGATTCATGGGGTAACCGGCGCCGGGAAAACCACCATTCTGGATGCCATTGTCTTTGCGTTATATGGCGAGTCCAGCGGAGATGTGCGTGAGGGACCTATGCTGCGTTCAGCCTCTGCACCAGCGGAACGCGTAACGGAGGTGGAGTACACCTTTGCGCTTGGACGTCGGCGGTACCGTGTCTACCGTTCACCTGCGTATGAACGAATCTCCTCACGGGGAAACAATACACGACGTGCGGCCTCGGGGCAACTCTATCGGCTTCCCGATGTGGGAGAAACGGGCGAAGAAGTTCTATTGGACTCTGGTGTGACGGAGGTTTCCAAAAGGATCAGTCAGCTCATCGGCTTTGACGCAGACCAGTTTAGGCAGGTTGTTCTGCTGCCACAGGGCCAGTTTGAGCGCTTTCTGCTTGCAGAGGTGAAGGATCGCAGTGCCATTATGCAGCGCATTTTTCGTACGGAGCGCTATCAGCGACTTGAAGATGCTCTTGACCGGGAAGCGCTTGCACTTGCGCGGGAGGCAGATGAAGATCGGGCGCAGATGGATCGTCTCCTGCGTGCCGAGGAGGTTGCCTCTCCTCAGGAGTTGCGTGCGCGTATTGCGCAGATGGAAAAAGAGGAAGACGCACATGCTGCGCGGCTTAGCGTGTTGGAACAACGTCTTCGTACCGCGCGGCAGGCGCGTGAAGCCGGGCAGGCTGCATGTATCAAGCTGCAGGAGGTACAGGAGGCAGAAAAGCGTATTACGTGGGTGCGTGATCAAGAGGAACATATGCGTGTACTCCGCATCCGCTTTGAGAACGCCCAGCGTGCGCTCCCTGCCTGCTATAAAGAGAGGGAGGCCATACGCATTGCGGAGCAGGCAGCGCAAAAAACTGCTGCATGTGAGCATGCCGCAAAGAAGTATGCTGCTGCCAAAGAAAAGCTCCGATTGGCACAGGAAGCGCTACGTCATGCAGAGGTGCGTGAGCCGGAACGTCTCAAATGTGCGGAGCGCATACAGATGCTGTTGGGGTATACAGAACAGGCAAAGCAGCTTAGGGTATGTATGAAAGCGCTTGCAGAAACCAAAGTGTATGTACAGCAAGCAGATGAGAAAAGAGGCGCAGCCGAGGCATCAGAGCATGTACTGACTGAGGAGATTGAGGCGCTTCAGATGCGGATTTTTGAGCTGGAAAAAATATGTGCAGGGAAAAAAGCTGTCATGCAAGAGCAGGAACGTCTTTCCCGTGTACTTAAAATAGCAGAGCAAATCAATGCGCTTATGTCGAACATGCCGGCTTCGCAGACAACGATTTGGCTTTCGGG
>CALIBA010000038.1 GCA_938045435.1 uncultured Selenomonas sp. | reverse complement strand
GCGCGAAGGCATCGTCATCAACCTGCCGGAAATGCGCCTCTACTACTACCCGCCGAACAGCAACGTTGTCCATGTCTTCGCCATCGGCATTGGCCGCGAAGGCTGGGGCACCCCGAAAGGCATCCTCAGCATCAAGGAAAAACGCGCGAATCCGACCTGGACCCCGCCCGCTTCCATCCGCGCCGAACACGCGGCGAACGGTGACCCGCTGCCCGCCGTCGTCCCCGCCGGTCCGGACAACCCGCTCGGCCTTTTTGCCATGCGCCTCTCCAACCCCAAGTGCAAGCTCTACGCCGTGCCTACGCAGCTCATCCTCAAGCAGAGAAATCATATCTGTGTCAAAGATCGGAAGGATATGCGGCATCGCCTCGACCAGAGTAACAGACAGCCCTCGCTCACGCAGATTTTCTGCAAGCTCCACGCCGATGAAGCCGCCGCCGACCACAACAACGCTGCCGCCCGTACCGACAAAGGAACGAATGCGATCCGCATCCTGCACACTGCGCAGCGTCGCAATACGCGGATGATCGATGCCGGGGATCGGCGGACGCAGCGGCTTTGCCCCCGGAGAGAGCAGCAGCGCATCATAACTTTCCGTGTATACGCCGTCCGCAGAGCGCACCTCTACGGTATGATTTTCCGTATTCACACGCGTGACTTCACTGCATACACGCACATCGACGTTATACATCCCACGGAACTTCTCAGGAGTTTGGAGGAGCAAGTCCCCCCGCTCAGCGATGACATCGCCCACATAGTACGGCAGCCCACAGTTTGCAAAGGATATATCCTCTCCACGCTCAAAGAGAACAATCTCCGCGTGTTCATCCAAACGGCGCAGGCGTGCTGCAGCCGTCGCTCCACCTGCCACGCCTCCAACAATGATATATTTGCTCATAATATCATCTCCCTTTCTATATATTTATATATTACGATATAGCGTTTTAATTGTCAATAAGAACGGGGCACGTACACGAAGATTTTTGATCTTCATGCACCTGCCCCGTTTGCCAGCTTTTTTATAGGAAGCACTGATAAATTCAGCCACGCCATCTTAGCGCATCTTTTTTGTCCGCTTTTCGTTAGCAAATCCTCCA
>CALIBA010000037.1 GCA_938045435.1 uncultured Selenomonas sp. | reverse complement strand
AGATGAACGAGGTGTTTCGGGAGAAGTTCGGCGCAGCTGAAACGCATGCGTATTTCTCACCGGGACGCGTGAATCTCATCGGCGAGCATACGGACTACAACGGCGGCCATGTCTTCCCGTGCGCGATCTCGCTCGGTACGTATGCGCTCGTTGCACCGCGCACGGACGGCGTGTCGCGGCTCTACTCGATGAATTTGCCGGAGCAGGGCGTGGTGGAGTTCCCCATGCACGGCGCGGTGAAGACGGATGCCTATGGCTGGGCGAACTACCCCATCGGTGTTGTGCGCATGATGGAGGATGCGGGACACGCAGCGGCGCACGGCTTTGACATTCTGTTCTACGGCAATCTCCCGAACGGTGCGGGACTCTCTTCCTCGGCATCCATCGAGGTGCTGATGGCGGTTATCCTGAACGACGAACTCGGGCTTGGCATCGACATGGTGGAACTCGTGAAGCTCGCACAGAAGGCAGAAAATATCTTTGTCGGCATGAACTGCGGCATCATGGATCAGTTCGCCGTTGGCATGGGGAAGAAGGACTGTGCAATCCTTCTCGACTGCAATACCCTTGAATATCGTTACAGCAAGCTCGATCTCAAGGGCTGCAGCATTGTCATCACGAATACAAACAAGGCGCACAGCCTTGTCACCTCGGCGTACAACGAGCGTCGGATGCAGAGCGAGGCAGCCCTCAAGGCTCTGCAGAAGGTGAAGGCGATCAAGTCGCTCGGCGAGCTGACAAACGCGGAGTTCGACGAGAATGCCGCTGTAATCGAGGATGAGGTCGAGCGCAGACGCGCACGCCATGCGGTCTACGAGAACCGCCGCACGCTCGAAGCGGTGGAGGCGCTTGAGAATAACGATGTGAAGCGTTTCGGTGCGCTGATGAACGACTCCCACGTCTCCCTGCGTGACGACTACGAGGTGACGGGGCTGGAGCTGGATACGCTCGCGGAACTTGCGTGGCAGCAGGAGGGCGTGCTCGGCTCGCGCATGACGGGCGGCGGCTTTGCAGGCTGCACGGTCAGCATTGTGCGCGACGAGGCAATCCCCGCATTCGAGAAGAATGTTGCAGAGGCGTATACGGCGAAGATCGGCTATGCACCGAGCTTCTATGTGGCGAATATTGCGGACGGCGCACGCCGCCTGTAAGGTGAAAGGAGCATACTCATGGCTATCTTGGTTTGCGGCGGTGCGGGCTACATTGGCTCCCATGCGGTGCACGCGCTCGTCGAAAAGGGCGAGCAGGTCGTCATTGTCGATAATCTGCAGACGGGGCATCGCGGCGCACTGAACCCTGCGGCGAAATTTTACGAGGGCGATATTCGCGACACTGCGGTGCTCGACAAGATTTTCACGGAGAATAAGATCGAGGCGGTCATTCATTTCGCGGCAAATTCGCTTGTCGGCGAGAGCATGGAAAAGCCGCTGCTCTACTTCAACAACAACGTCTACGGGATGCAGGTGCTCCTCGAGGCGATGGTGCGGCACGGCGTGGACAAGATTGTCTTCTCCTCGACGGCGGCGACCTACGGCGAGCCGAAGCGCGTGCCGATTCACGAGGACGACGAGACGTGCCCGACGAATACCTACGGCGAGACGAAGCTCACAATGGAGAAGATGATGAAGTGGGTCAGCCGCGCGAACGGCGTGCGCTATGTCTCTCTGCGCTATTTCAACGCGGCGGGCGCACTGCCCGATGGCTCGATCGGTGAGGATCACAAGACGGAGACGCATCTGATTCCGCTTATCCTGCAAGTGCCGACGGGCAGGCGCGACCATATCACGGTGTTCGGCGACGACTACCCGACACCGGACGGGACGTGTCTGCGCGACTACATCCATGTGGTCGATCTCGCGGATGCGCATGTGCTTGCGCTTGAGTATCTCCGCAAGGGCGGCGCGAGCGACATTTTCAACCTCGGCAACGGGCAGGGATTCTCGGTGAAGGAGATGATCGCGGCGGCGGAAAAGGCAACGGGACGCTCCATCAAGGTGGAGATCGGCGCACGCCGTGCGGGCGATCCTGCACAGCTCATTGCGTCGAGCGAGAAAGCGCGTACCGTGCTCGGGTGGAAGCCGCAGTTCACGGATGTGGAGCAGGTGATCGGGACGGCGTGGAAATGGCATGAGAGCCATCCGCACGGGTATGAGGACTAGGACGGGAGGATGTATCATGTGTGACATTCAGCATGAAATCAGTCGCCTCCTGCACTTTGCCCGTCAGAAGGGGCTGATTGCGCCCGAGGACGAGGTCTATGCGGCGAATCGCCTCCTTGATGTGCTGCACGTCGAGGACTATGTGCCCGAAGAGGTAGATGAAACGCTTGAAACGGCAACGCCGATTCTGGAGTGTATGCTCGACTACGCTGCAGAGAAGGGGCTGATCGAGGGTACGACAGACGAGCGCGACCTCTTCGATACGCGCATCATGGACTGTGTGATGCCGCGCCCGTCTGAGGTTGTACGGCAGTTCCGTGCACACTATGAAGAATCGCCGCGCGAGGCGACGGACTACTACTATGCACTGAGCATCGCCTCGAACTACATCCGCAAGGCGCGCATCGACAAGAACATTGCGTGGAAGACGGCAACGGAGTTCGGGGATCTCGATGTGACGATCAACCTCTCGAAGCCGGAGAAGGATCCGCGTGATATCGCCAAGGCGAAGCTCGCGAAGGCGACAGGTTACCCGAAGTGTCTTCTTTGCCGCGAGAACGAGGGCTATGCGGGGCGTGTGAACCACCCCGCACGCGAGACGCATCGTCTCATTCCTCTGGATCTTGCGGGTCATCCGTGGTTTTTGCAGTATTCCCCCTACACCTACTACAACGAGCACTGCATCGTGCTGAACAACGATCATGTGCCGATGGTGATTTCGCGTGAGACGTTCGAGAATCTTACGGCATTTCTTGCGGTCTTCCCCCACTATTTCGCGGGGTCAAATGCGGATCTGCCGATTGTGGGCGGCTCGATCCTCTCGCATGACCACTATCAGGGCGGGCGTTATACATTTGCGATGGAGCGCGCGGCGGTGGAGCAGGAATATCGCTTTGCGAACTATCCGCAGGTGCGTGCGGGGCGTGTGAAGTGGCCGATGTCGACGCTGCGGCTCACGTCCTCCGACAAGGATGCGCTCGTGGAGCTTGCGACGGCAATTCTCGCGGCATGGCGCACGTACAGCGATGCCTCCGCAGACATTCTTGCGGAGACGGATGCGCCGCACAATACGATCACGCCGATTGCACGGCGGCGCGGTACGGACTATGAGTTCGATCTCGTGTTCCGCAACAACCGCACGACGGCGGAGCATCCGCTTGGGCTGTTCCACCCGCACGCGGAGGTGCACCACATCAAGAAGGAGAACATCGGCCTGATCGAGGTGCTGGGGCTGGCGATCCTGCCCGCGCGTCTCAAATCGGAGATGGAGCAGATTCGTGCGGAGCTGCTGCGGGGAACGGCGGACATTGCGGGCATCGCGGACATCGAAAAGCATGCGGACTGGTATCGCTCGGTACGTGCGGCGCATACGACGGTCACGGAGGGAAATGTCGATGGGATTCTGCGCGACGAGATCGGCAAGGTGTTCCTGGAGGTGCTCACGCATGCAGGTGTGTTTAAGCGTGACGCGGCAGGTATGGCGGCGTTTGACCGCTGGATTGAAAGCATAGCGGGTGTATAACAGGGGGAAGAGAGAATGAAAGCGACGATCGTTGATGTGGCGCGGGAGTCGGGCGTGTCTGTGGCGACGGTTTCGCGCGTCGTGAACGGGAACTATCCCGTGCGTGAAAAGACGCGGCTCAAGGTGGAGAACGCCATCAAGAAACTGGAGTATGTGCCGAATCTGCAGGCACGCGAGCTGAACACGCAGCGCTCCTCAAGCATCGGCGTCGTTGTTCCAAGTTTTGATAATATGTTCTTTGCCCAGGTGCTCGACGGCATCGAGGAGTATCTGCGGCAGAGCTCGTACTCTCTGCTCCTCGCGTGTGCGCAGAACGATGCGGCACGCGAGGAAGAGTGTGTGCGGGACTTCATCACACGCAATGTTTCGGGCGTTATCGTCGTCAGTCCGAATACGGAGACGGCAGTCTCGGAGTTCTACGAGAATACGGCGGCGCGTCTGCCTTTGGTCTTTGTCAACAGCGAGCGCGAACGCGCGGGCATCTCGTATGTGACGAGCGATCAGCGCGGCGGAGCGCGTGCGGCACTCGAGCATCTCTTTCACTATGGGCATGAGCGCATCCTCTTTGTGCAGGGCGAGAACAGTGATTCCTACCGCATCAAGGAGAAGGTCTACCGCGAGATCATGCGGGAGCGCGGGACGTTCCATCCGGAGGACATTGTAAACGTCGGCGAGGGCAATCGTATCGAGACGGTGGAAAATACCATGTTCATCCTCATGGATATGATGCTCGACCTAGAACCGACGGCGATCTTCTGCTGCAACGATCTCATGGCGATGGGGGCGGTCAACGCCTGTCAGCGCATGGGGCGGCGCGTGCCGCAGGACATCTCGGTGATCGGCTACGACAACACGGCACTCAGCCAGTATACCGCGCCCAAGCTCACAACCATCGACCAGAATATGGGTGCTCTCGGGCGGGAGGCGGCACGTCTCATGCTGAAGCAGATTGAGGAGAACGTGACGGAGAATGTCGTGCTTGCCAATACCGTGGTTGAGCGTGAGACGACGGGCTTCCGCGTGGAGTAAAACGAACAACCAATCGAAGGGGGATATAAATGAATATCGTATATCATGAGCGGGGCAAGGTCTTTCATCTCTTCAACGATTCCATCAGTTACATCTTCATGGTACTGCCCCACGGCGGGCTTGGATCGCTCTACTATGGAAAAGTGCTGCGCGACCGTGTGGGCTTTGAGCACCTCTTTGAGCGCGTCCACCGCGGCATGACGGCGTGCGTCTTTGCGGACAGCCGCGACTACTCTCTGGATGCGATTCGGCAGGAGCTGCCGACCTACGGCTCGTCGGATTTTCGCCGTCCCGCGCTGAACGTATTGCAGGAGAACGGCAGCCGCATCCTTGATATGCAGTACACAGCGCATCGTATCGTGGATGGCAAGCCGAAGCTCGCGGGTCTGCCCGCGACCTACGTGGAGTCGGACGATGAGGCAAAGACCCTCATCGTTGAGGTGAAGGATGCGGTCACGGGGCTGCGCGCGGAACTCCTCTATACAATTTTTGCCGAGGGCGGTGCGATTGCGCGCAGTGTGCGCTATAGCAACGACGGCAAGGAAGTGCTGCACCTGCAGAAGGTCATGAGCATGTCGCTTGACCTGCCCGATACGGAATACGACTGGATGGAGCTGACGGGGGCGTGGACGCGTGAGCGTCACGTCGAGATCCGTCCGCTTGCAACGGGCATCACGGCAATCGGCAGCCGTCGCGGGCACTCCTCGGGGCAGTACAATCCGTTTGCGGCACTCCTGCGGCGCGGAACGACGGAAACGCAGGGCGAGGTGCTCGCCATGAGCCTCGTCTACAGCGGCAATTTCGAGATGCTCGCAGAGGTCGACAACCACGGCGTGACGCGTTTGCAAGCGGGGATTCACAGCACGGATTTCGATTGGAAACTTGCGCCGGGCGCGGAGTTCCAGACACCCGAGGCGGTGCTCGTCTGGTCGGATGCGGGACTCAACGGCATGAGTCAGACCTATCATCGTCTTTATCAAAAACGTCTTGTGCGCGGGAAGTGGCGCGAGAAGGTGCGTCCGATCCTCATCAACAACTGGGAAGCGACGTATTTCGACTTTACGGAGGAGAAGCTGCTCACGATCGCGGACAAGGCGGCGGAGTGCGGCATCGAACTCTTCGTGCTCGACGACGGCTGGTTCGGCGCACGCACGTCCGACTATGCGGGACTTGGGGACTGGACGGTCAATCGCGACCGCCTGCCGAACGGCATTGACGGTCTCGCGGAGAAGATCGAGGCGCGCGGCATGAAGTTCGGCATCTGGGTTGAGCTCGAGATGGTCAACGAGGACTCCGATCTCTATCGTGCCCATCCCGACTGGGTGCTTTCCGTGCCGGGACGGCGCAAGTCGCTCGGGCGCTCGCAGTGTGTGCTCGACTTCTCGCGCAGGGAGGTCGTGGACAATATCTATGGGCAGATGGAGGCGATTCTCGCGAGCGGCAAGGTCTCCTATGTGAAATGGGATATGAACCGCAGCATCACGGAGTGCTGGTCGCACGCGCTGCCCGCCGACCAGCAGGGCGAGGTGTTCCATCGCTACATCCTCGGACTTTATGATCTCTACGAGCGGTTGACATCGAACTTCCCCCATGTGCTCTTTGAGTCCTGCGCCTCCGGCGGCAACCGCTTCGATCCCGGCATGCTCTACTATGCGCCGCAGACGTGGGCGAGTGACAACTCCGATGCCGTTGAGCGGCAGAAGATCCAGTACGGAACATCCATGTGCTACCCCGTGAGCAGCATGGGCAGCCATGTCTCCGTTGTCCCGAACCATCAGGTCAACCGCATGACTCCGCTCCATACGCGTGCGAATACGGCGTATTTCGGCACATTTGGCTATGAGCTGGATCTCAACAAGCTGACTGCGGAGGAGATCGCCGAGGTCAAGGAGCAGGTCGTCTTTATGAAGGAGTACCGTGAGATCCTCCAGTTCGGCACATTCTACCGTCTGCAAAGTCCCTTCGAGGGAAATGTAACGGTGTGGATGAGCGTGAGCGCGGATAAAAAGACGGCGATCGTCGGTTGGTACCGCACGCTGAACCGCGTGAACTACCGTTTCGAGCGTGTACGTCTTGCGGGGCTCCTGCCGGATGTGCTCTACGAGAACAGCCGCAGCGGTGCATGCTGCTACGGTGATGAGCTGATGAACTACGGACTCATCACGACGGACGGTACGGCGGGTGAGCCGAATGCAGAGAACGGACTTACCACAGACTTTGAGTCGCGCATCTACGTGCTGAAGGCAGTGATGTAATCCATCCTTTTGATGATGAAAGCGGAGGCAGTTAGCCGCCGCTTTTTTGCTGTACACAGTAAATTTTAGGTACCAGAACAGCATGATGGCGAATCTCTTTCCCATCAGAAGACATTGCATATTTCATCGAGTTCCGATATTATAGAAAAGGTAATAATTGCATCAGATCTGAGAGGTGTGTTCTAAAATGTCTGTCAAACGAATTTTTGTAGAAAAACGGCAAGGTTTTTTCGATATTCCCGCACAGCGGCTGCTTCATGATTTGGAGGAAACATTTCGTCTGACGGAACTACGTGCAGTGCGCCTATTCACACGATA
>CALIBA010000036.1 GCA_938045435.1 uncultured Selenomonas sp. | reverse complement strand
GGTAACGAATGACGATGCGGTAATCCACCTCCTGCACCTTCTCCGCATATCCGTCCAAGATTTTTGCCGCAAAGGGCAGAACGAGTGCCCATGCTTTACCGACTTCCTGCACCGACGATGAGAGGATATTTCCCTCATCGTCCGTATCTGTGACGGGACGCAGAATAGTGATTCGATGACGCAGTTCGCTCATGGACACTCTCACCTAAAAGACCTCCTTCCGCACACCAAAAAGCAAGGAGCGAAGTGTCAGCGCAAGCCCTCTGTGATCCGCTTCCTCTCGGTGTTCGTAGAGATAGGACACGGCGTAGAGGATTGCGACGCGCACAATTGCCTGATCTTCGACCTTGGACAGCTTCTTCACGCGCAGAAGTGCCGTACAAATCTGTTCTGCCGTTTCCGCAAAGTGCATGAGGAGATCGTCCTCCTCATCGCCGTCAATGCGCAGATACTGCTTGACTGCTGCGAGCGGCACAAGCATAGAACCACCTCCCCTCTTTGCCGCAAACATACATCAACCCTTCATCTTAAGCGTCTGCACGGCTTCCTCAAGAACGAGCTTTCCGTCCACACGCTCCTTCATGACATAGCCGATCATACCGTTGCCCGCGAAGAGTTCCTTGAGTTCCTGCAGAGCACGGGTGCCGCGATCCCCGATGTTGTAGTAGGAGTAATCGCCGAACGCGATGACGGTCTTGCCTGCCTCGACAGCAGGCATATATGCCGAAGAGTAGACGGGATAGCCGAGCAGACGGTCGGGCTCCCCCATCTGGTAGGACGGCTGCCAGAAATACGCACCGTTCGCGTCCTTGAGTTTGCGAATGCTTGCAAGCGTCTGGTCATTGACGATGAACGCTGCATTCTTGCGGTAGGGACGCTTGAGGCTGTAGACGAGCGTCACGAGTTCGTCCGCCTTGAGGTCTGCCGCCGCCGTGGTGACAGATGTTTTTGCCGAGGTGAGAAGTCCCTTCGGCTTGTGCGTCCCATCGCCATTCAGGAATGCGTCCTCCTCTGCGTTGCCCAGTGCCTTGCCGAACTGCTCGATGAGATAGTTCTCAAGGTTGAAGGCGTTGTCGTAGAGAAGCTCTTCCGTTACCTTGACTGCGACGTGGAGCTTGTGCGCGTCGAGAACGATCTGGTCGAAGGTCGCGTCCCCGAAGGTAAGTGCTGCGCCCTCCTCAATCCACGATGCCGCAGGTTTCGTGGCGGCGATATTGATCTTGTGCTCCCCACTCGTCGTGATCGTCGTTGCAAGCGGACGCAGGACGTTCTCCTCATTCAGAACGTCAATGAGACGCTGATCGTATTCCTCCGGCACGAGATAGCCGCCGTTTGCATCCACGCCCTCCTGCAGGACGTTCTCCACCTGCCGAAAGTTCGTACGGAGTGCCTTCAGCATTGCTGCATGGTATGCCTCGCTTGCACGTCCCGTCTTTTCCGCGTTGAGCACAGCCCCCGGAATGTTGGTGATTGCCGCCGTCACGGGCTTTGCAAGCTGCGCATCGAGAATCGCCTGACGCTCCATGCGCTCGATGTCCTTGCCGAGCGCAAGCACCTCATTCTCCATTTGCTCGTATGCTTTGGCATCTTCGGCTGTGAGATGCCCGTCCTTTTCGTGAGAATCCAGAAACTGCTTTGCCTGTTCCCACATTTCCGCACGCTTCTCGCGCATTGCCATAATCTTATCCATGTCCTTGTCCCTCCATTAGTTTCTTAGTGTGAAATAGAAAAGAGCCGCTTTTTAAACGGCTCTGCATCGACATTGTGTGTTCCCTGCCCGAATTTCGAGAGCAGGGAGTTCGTGACAGCGGCACGGGAGAAGATCAGCCCGTCTGCCGCATCGGTAACAGGACGCTGTGCGTCCGTATAGAGAACAGAATCCGCAAATCCAAGCTCCACCGCCTTCTTTGCATTCATCCACGTCTCGGCATCCATCAGCCGTGAAATCTTCGCACGGGAAAGCCCCGTCTTGATCTCATAAGCGTTGATGATGCTCTCCTTAATTTCGGCAAGGAACGTAATCGTCCGCTCCATCTCGTGTGTATCGCCGATGGAGACGGTCATGGGATTGTGAATCATCAACATCCCCAAGGGAGAAATCTCAACCGTTGATCCTGCCATCGCAACAACGGATGCAGCAGAGGCGGCAATCCCGTCAATCTTAACGGTGACGTTCCCCTTATACTCCATGAGCATATTGTAGATCTGTGCCGCCGCATAGCAGTCCCCGCCCGGAGAGTTGATCCAAAGGTCAATATCTCCCTCGGCGGCGTGAAGCTCAGATCGAAACATCTGAGGTGTGACTTCATCGCCCCACCACGTTTCGTCCGAGATTTCACCATCCAGAAGCAATGTCCGCTTCTCTCCTTCGTTCCGTACCCAATTCCAAAACTTACGCTTCATCGCCCTCTCCTTTCTTGTTGGCGAATAAACCCGCATCCCTCAGTTTTGTCATATTCCCGTTGATGAGATACAGATCTCCACCCTCGTCTGCTTCGATGGGATTCATGTCCTCAAGGCAGCGGATGTCGTTTGCCGAGAGCCATCCGTTCTGCCGCCCGATGGCATAGCCCTCCATGCGGCTCTTGTAATCTCCACGCAGAAGCCCGTCCACGTTGAAGCGGATGAAGTAATCCTTCCGCTCCTTGTCCGTCAGCAGTGCTTTCTGCAGCGACTGCTCCCACCGCACGACCCACGGGTTCAGCGTGTACTTGACGA
Organism: uncultured Selenomonas sp.; assembly: GCA_938045435.1. GTDB lineage: Bacteria > Bacillota > Negativicutes > Selenomonadales > Selenomonadaceae > Centipeda. The sequence continues at coordinate 4,568 of CALIBA010000036.1, read as the reverse complement.
ACTCGAGGGACTGCTGCTCGATGTTCGAAAACGAGGATTTCTCCAAGTCTCCTACCATATGCGGCGGTACACGGTAGAGCCGCGCAATCTCGTCGATCTGGAACTTCCTCGTCTCTAGGAACTGCGCCTCCTCGGGTGGAATGGCAATCTGCTGATACTTTACACCTTCCTCAAGAACAGCAATCCTGCCCGTGTTCATCGTGCCGCCGTAAACGGCGTGCCAACTCTCACGGAGCTTCGACGGGTCTTTGAGGACACCCGGATGTTCGAGTACGCCACCCGGACGCGCTCCGTTCTTGAAGAATGCCGCACCGTATTCCTCGGTCGCAAGTGCAATCCCGATGGCATTCTTTGCCATAGCAATGGGAGAATAGCCGACCAAGCCGTCAAATCCAAGTCCCGGAATATGCAGCACATCCTCACGCCGTAGCCGAATCTGCCCCTTGTCCGCAAAATTCGGATTCTCCTCCGTGCTTCTCGTATAGGTGTAGTAGAGTTCACCTGTCCGACTGTCACGGCTGACCTCCATCTTGTCCGGGAGCAGAGGATAAAGTCCGAGAACACGCCCCCTGCCATCCCGCAAAATTTGTGCGTAAGCATTCCCCCACAGAAGAAGGTGACTCATCATTGTTTCGCGAAATATAAAGGAGGTCATCTCGGGATTCGGCGCATCATGGAGCAGGAAGTACAACGGATGCTCCGGCACGCGCTCTTTGCCCGCCCCTTTGTATTTATAGACGTGGAGTGGCAATCCCGCGATAGATTCTGCGAGAATGCGGACACAGGCGTAGACTGCCGTTGTCTGCATTGCAGTACGCTCGTTGACCGCCTTGCCCGCCGCCGTCTGCCCAAACAAAAATGACAAGCCGCCAAGATGATTCTTGGGCTTGTCCCGCGAACGGAAGAGTTTTGTGAAGAAGTTCATGGTCGCCTCCATTTCAAAAGATGATAGCAGAAGCGCCGCCCTTCCGAGCGGCGCTCCCTCATTTCGGTTTAGAAGTTTTCGATGCAGGAAAGCTCCATGCTGTTGATTGCGGCTGTGAATCTTGCCCCCCGCGCAATCTCGTCGGCGGCTTTCAAAAGTTCCTCCGGCGTTGGATTTCCGCCCATCTGGCAAATGCCGGCGTTGGCTTTGATGTCCCAGAAAACCTTGCGGGCTTCCCAATCCGTCTTGTCATAATCCCTCTCTTTGCGAACCTCGATGCGGATGTAGCTGTCGTGGTTGCTCTCGTTTGCCCAGCCCATGGTGTTTTCCTGCAGCTTGAGTCCGTACTCGGCAGCCTTGCTCTCGATGATCTTGGCGATTTCCTGCTTGTTCATTTTCTTTTCCTCCGTTTCTTGGTTCTTCGGTTTTCCCTTTCGGTATGTGTATATTCCCGTACTATCACAGAAATAGCAAGGCCATATGTGCGTATACAATCGCCCTAAAATGCCCATATGCCGCGACTCTCATACACCGATTCCGACGTATCATTTCCACAGCGGATCGCACGATCCAGTGCCATGATAAGCGCGATCACACCGTCGATCTTCTCGGTAGATTTTTCCTTATCTGCCTTGATGTTCCCCGCAGGATCGGTGCGAATGAAGATGTTGTCTGCCATCCAGCGCATGACGGGATGCCCGCCGTGCGCTATTTTCTTTTCCAAGGTCAGCTTCATCAGCTCTTTGGTCGGCGGACTCATATCCTTGAAGCCCTGCCCGAATGGAACAACGGTGAAGCCCATCCCTTCAAGATTCTGCACCATCTGCACTGCGCCCCATCGGTCGAACGCAATCTCACAGATGTTATACTTTTCGCCCAGTTTCTCAATGAACGCTTCGATGAAGCCATAATGTACGACGTTTCCCTCGGTGCTCATGAGAAAGCCCTGCTTCTCCCACACGTCATACGGTACATGATCGCGGCGCACACGCAGGTCAATGTTCTCCTCTGGAATCCAGAAGTACGGAAGGACGGCAAACGGCTCATCTTCCTCCGTCGGAGGAAACACAAGAACAAATGCCGTAATGTCCATCGTGGAGGAAAGGTCAAGACCGCCGTAGCAGACACGCCCCTTTAAGAACTCAGCGTCAACAGGGGCGGCACACGCATCCCATTTGTCCATCGGCATCCACCGCACGGACTGCTTCACCCATTGATTCAGACGCAGTTGACGGAAGCTGTTCTCCTCGGCGGGATTCTGCCGTGCCGAATCACAAGCCGCCTGTACCTTGTCGATGCCGACCGTAATGCCGAGCGAGGGATTCGCCCTCTTCCAGACCTCCGGGTCTGTCCAGTCCTCATCTTCCTTCGCTCCGTAGATCACGGGATAGAAGGTTGGGTCAATCTTTCGTCCGTCGAGAATGTCCTTCGCTTTCTGATGCGTCTCGTAGCAAATGGACTGCGTGTCCGTTCCTGCTGTCGTAATGAGGAAATAAAGCGGCTGCATACGCGCATCGCCCGAGCCTTTCGTCATAACGTCAAAGAGCTTGCGGTTCGGCTGCGTGTGCAGCTCATCAAACACAACGCCGTGAATATTGAAGCCGTGCTTTGAATATGCCTCTGCCGAAAGCACCTGATAGAAGCTGTTCGTCGGCAGATACACCATCCGCTTCTGGGAGGCGAGGATCTTCACCCGCTTGCTGAGTGCGGGACACATCCGCACCATATCTGCTGCGACCTCGAACACGATGCTCGCCTGTTGACGGTCGGCAGCACATCCATATACCTCAGCTCGCTCCTCACCGTCGCCGCAGCAAAGGAGCAGTGCAACGGCGGCGGCAAGCTCACTGTTGTGCGTCGGAACGAAGGATTCCCCTACCAGATAACAATGGCTTCTGCTGTCCACTTGAATGCACTGCATGGGGACGCACTCTTTGAGCGGTTCCATATCTGCCAGATAATGAAAACAGGAGCGAGTTTCTTTAACCCGCTCCCGTTTCCGGCAGATTTTCCGATGCAGTTTTGATGTTGGTTGATCGTCAAATGTAGTGAACCGTATGATGTAGAGGGTTTCCCCTGTCGGCTTTCCGCATCGCGTAGACGGTGCTTCGGTCATGGCATTCTTGATGCCGAGACTCCACAAGAGTTCACGTACCGATTCCGCAAGCTGCTTGATGGTGCTGACGTAGACGCTCTGCGCCTTCCGATTCCCGATGCACCCGTCAGAATCCATCAGACCTTGCAAGAGTTCCCAACGCTGACGCTCCGAGGCTCTTAGATATGCGACTGGGATAACCTTATCTCGGAATGTCGGAACGAGGATGCTCTTTAGTTCCTCATAGTACACGCGCACACTTCCCGGCTGAGTAATGCTGTTGTATGGAGCATACGGCACATTCTGTGTGACCGCCTGTACGTCCTTATCGCAGATAGTAATTTCGGGCTTTGTGGCACATCCGTTGCCGAGCCAGTATCCGTAAAGATACGGATCAACAGGAAGATCGCACGCCCTGAGATTCAACGGCTTTGCCACAGGGATTCGGATAATGGAACGGCGTGCCTCCTTCTCGTTATCCCGATATTTTTCTCTGTGTTTCATCGTCCGATGGTAGATTTCACCCGTTGTCCAAAGGACTGATCGCGGCTCGCCGATGATGTAATCCACATTCCAGAGATGACGCTCTCCCGCGACGATGGAGGAACCGTCACGAAAGGTCAGCCGATATGCCTGTTCCGTATCATCCACATCGCTCTTGGCGACAACATGGCAGGTCTGCCCGTTTTCATCAAAAACGGTATCTCCGACGCGAATATCACCCATCGTAGTGAATCCCTCGGGTGTAGGGATTTTCGTATCGAGGGCAAGCTGTTTTCCCTGTTTCTTGGGAATCTCCACATACGCCGTGTTGAACTGGCGATACCCGTTCGGTTTCAGAATGCCAAAGATGTCGCGGATGATCCGCTCCTGCCAGTCGATGAGTTCAAAAGGCTTTCCTGCCCACGTCCCCTTCGTATGGCACAGACACTCGATAAAGCCCACGGCGTAGTCCGCAGCGGCTTTGTCATAGTGTGCGTCCTCTGCCATGAACTCCGTCGGCTTATAGTCCATGAGTTTCCGCAAGCAATCACCCCCATCAAAAAAGAGCCGCCGTCAGCGACTCACAATATCTGAAACGAGAAGCAGCCCCGAAGGGCTGTTTTGTTGTTCGGCGTGGCTTAGATGCGCTTCATGCACCAAGCCACCGCATGCCCGCCGTCCTCAAAAAGCTCTGCGGCGGCTTCGACAAGGTTCAGGCGGCATTCGATGTCCGCAAAACCCGTCTCTTCCGGCGTTTCAACCATCTCGTAGATGGCTGCGTGGAAGCCCCAGCATTCTCTGCCGACCACAAGGATCTGCTCGCCGTACCGAAGCACCGCGCCGCTCGTCCCGTACCGCATCTCATCGAGGTGCTCCATCGTGGTGGTCTTCGGCCATCTTGCTTCTGCGTTTTTCATTTTCGTTTCCTCCTTTGTGTAAGTTGTTCCCTTCGGTCATTTACATATATGTCTCTAAACGCAGAATATAGCAAGTCTTATTTTCGATAAATCACACTTATTTTTCGAGAGAAACACAGCCCCGAAAGGCTGTGCTGAATCGCTGAAA
>CALIBA010000035.1 GCA_938045435.1 uncultured Selenomonas sp. | reverse complement strand
TTTTCCTCTGAGACCATGATTCTTGCCGGTATCGGCATGATGTTCCTGTTTCAGGCGCTTCAGTCTTTGATGCAGTATATGGCAACACCCGAGGCACTTCAGAATATTGTGTTTTGGACAATGGGCAGTCTTACAAAATCAAACTGGACGAACATCTCCATTGTTTTTGTTGTACTGCTTCTGATTCTTCCACTCATGATGCGCGAATCATGGCGTATGACAAACTGGGGGATGAAAAAGCATCCGGACTGGGTGTCAATGTCGAGCGTCTGAGGGTAAAGATTTTTCTTTTCATATCGATCATTACCGCAGTTGCCGTTTCTTTCGTTGGAACAATCGGCTTTATTGGCATCGTTGGGCCGCATATTGCGCGGATGCTGGTTGGTGAGGATCAGCGCTATTTTCTGCCACTGTCGGCCGTATGTGGGATGGTGATCTTGTCACTAGCATCCATTGGCAGTAAGATGCTGATTCCAGGAGCTATGTTTCCAATTGGCATTGTGACGGCGATCATCGGTGTTCCCTTTTTCTTCTCTTTGGTGCTGACGAGGAAAAGGAGCTATTTCAAATGATCGAAGTTCATAATCTGACCTTTGGATATTCCTCCGATGCTCAGAAGAATATATTGCGGGGTGTCGACTTTGTCGCTCAGACCGGAAAACTGACTGCTGTGATCGGAACGAATGGTGCTGGGAAATCAACGCTCCTGAAAACAATCATAGGAATCCTACCGGGTAAAGGGGATATTCAGATCAACAGCAAGCCGGCTGCGGCATATACGTCTGAAGAGCGCAGCAGCACGGTAAGCTATTTGTCGCAGGATAACGACTGCAAAATCAATTTAAGTGTCTTTGAGGTCGTCATGTTGGGGCGCATGGGATCCATGTCGTTCCGCGTCAAAGAGGAAGATATTCGAGCGACGGAGGATGTGCTGAAGCGCCTGAACATGCAGGAACTCGCTTCGCGCAGCATCATGGCGCTGAGCGGTGGTCAGCGGCAGCTTGTATTCATCGCGCAGACCCTCGTCAAGGAGCCTTCGGTATTACTGCTCGATGAACCGACCAGTGCGTTGGATCTGCATAAGCAGTTTAATCTGTTGACCTTGCTGAAAAGACTGACGCAGGAGAACCAATTCACGACCCTGCTCACATTGCATCATCTCGATTTGGCTGCAAAATTTGCCGATGAGATCATTGTATTGAAGAATGGGGAAGTGTATGCGCAGGGAGTGCCGCAGGAGATTTTTACGGAACGTATGATGGAGGCAGTGTATCGTGTCAAGACAAAAGTTTACGTTGATGAACATGATGTGCCGCATGTGATTCCGCTTGAGGCAATTCCCTAGTCCAAACATAATGAATGAGGCAGTCCATAGTCCTCTTTATGTAAATTTTGATCTGCCCCCCCAAAGCTGGATTTTCTAAGTCTAACTTTGGGGGATTGTTATGGCAAACATAGTATGGAGTGTAAGCTGAAAAGGTAAGGGAGCACCGACGCCTGCATCGGCTGGGAAGACACGGAAGCGCTGCTGGAGCAACTGGCG
>CALIBA010000034.1 GCA_938045435.1 uncultured Selenomonas sp. | reverse complement strand
GTGTCTGCTGCGCAGCATCCGGCGTCGTTGCTTCCTCTGCCGGAGGCGGCGATTTTTTGAAGAAACTAAACATAGAGCACGGCGTTTATCAGTCTGAGTCTGCAAAAATCTGTCTGCGCCCCGTTGTCGGCTTCAGGGCCGATCTGCCTGCACCGGGATGCCAAGGTTCAAAATGGTAAGATAATGCCACCATCCATTTTGGATTTTTCGATTCTAACAGAAGGCATTGATGGGTATGTCTGGATTACGTGGCATTTTATATCGCTCCTTACACCAAACGGCTTGGCTGACCTTGCTTGGCATGTCTTTGGCGGGCCTGCCGCAAACGGCACTGTCCAATCCATTTGAATACAAACTGGCCAACGGACTGCGCATCATCGTCAAGGAAGACCGGCGCGCACCGACAGCCGTCCACATGGTTTGGTATCACGCCGGCAGTATGGACGAACATAACGGCACGACGGGCGTGGCACATCTGCTGGAGCACATGATGTTCAAGGGCACGCCAAGCGTCGGCGCCGGCGAATTCAGCCGTCTCGTCGCCGCAGCGGGCGGGCGCGACAACGCTTTCACCAGCAAGGACTACACGGCGTACTTCCAGCAGATCCCCAAACAGAAACTGGCGCAGATGATGCGTCTGGAAGCCGATCGCATGCACCATCTCACGCTCGATCCGAAAGAGTATGCACAGGAAATCAAGGTCGTCATGGAAGAGCGCCGCCTGCGTACCGATGACCAGCCGCAGGCACGGCTTTTCGAGCAACTGACAGCAACGGCATTTCAGGCGCATCCCTACCGCACACCGGTCGTTGGCTGGATGAACGATCTGGAGAACATGACCGTGCGCGATGCGCGCGCCTGGTACGAACGCTGGTACGCACCGAACAACGCCTTCGTCGTCGTCGTCGGTGATGTTGACCACCGCGAGGTCTTTCAGCTGGCCGAAAAACACTACGGCCCCATCCGGCCGCACCAAGCCGACAAAGGCGAAAACAGAAACCCAAGTTCAACCCTCATTATTTGATTTTGGCTTATGAAACCGAGAAACAAATTTGAAAAAGCAGTTCTTGCCCAAAGCAAGAAACTACGCCCGATAACCCCGATACAGATAAATTGGGCATTCCGTAATTGCGTGGAGCATTATGCACACCGCTTGCCGAAAGGTCGTACCACTTGTATGGATTGCGGTCATAGTTGGGTAATGACGGAGCAGACCGAGCATTGTACGTGTCCCGAATGTGGAGCAAGTTTGAAAGTCTGCCTCACCTATCAGCGCAAGGTAAGACAAAAGCAGTATTTCACAACCCTTACCACAAGCGGAGAATACCAAGTGCTACGAATGTTCTTGCTTGTCGTGGGTATGGAGAAAGGGGTTAATGCCAAGTCCTATGCCCTTGAAATCGGGCAGTATTGGTGGAATGAACAAGGGCGTAAGGCTGTTGTTGCCATTCCACGCACATTGGGATGCTACATCGACACGTTCTCATTCGCTTCTCCTTTTGCTATCCGCAATGACAATGAAGCGTACCGCCATATCTCATATTCCCCGATATATCCAAGATATAAGGTGTTGCCGACGCTCCGCAGAAACGGCTTTAACGGCAATTTCCACGACATTGTACCCACCAAACTAATACCGGCATTATTGTCGGACAGCCGTGCGGAAACGCTGTTGAAGGCAGGGCAATATCCCATGTTGCGCTACTATCTGTACCACTCTTTCAATATTGGAGAGTATTGGGCTTCAATCAAGATATGTATCCGCAACGGCTATACTATTGAGGACGGCTCAATGTGGCGTGACACCATAGACCTCCTGCGTCATTTCGGCAAGGACACAAACAGCCCGAAATACGTTTGCCCTGCCGACCTCAAAGTTGAACACGACAAGTTGGTGGCAAAGCGCAACCTGCAAAGGAAACATGAGCGGACTGAACAGCAACGCAGGAAAGCGATTGAGGACGAGAAACAATATCTGAAAGCTAAGGGCATATTCTTCGGACTTGCCTTTACCGACAGCCTTATTTGCGTCAAAGTCATAGAGAGCGTGGAAGAAATGGCAGAGGAAGGAAGGACGATGCACCATTGTGTGGGCGGTTACCACAAACGAAAAGACTCCCTTATCCTATCCGCCACCATTGACGGAAAACGAATTGAAACGATAGAGGTGTCACTAAAAACTTTTGAGGTGGTGCAGTGTCGTGGCGTATGCAACGAGAACTCCGAATACCACGACCGCATCATCGCCCTTGTGAACAAGAACGCCAACCTTATCCGCCAGCGGATGAAAGCGGCATAATATCGACATCTAACAACTAACATTATGGAAGTAAGATTTGAAAGCATGGTTTTCCTATGGGATGATAAAATCCCCACGATGTTCCTTGAATTTATGAACCTCCTCACTCTTTGTCAGAGTGAGGAGCAATTAAGGGCGAGCGTCAAGGACTTTGCCGAGAAACACGAACTTGACAAGTTCTTCCTTTACGGCTTCGGCTCTCATCATTTCTACCTGCACCAACGCTACACGAGCGACCCCGAAATGGTGATGCAACACAGAGTGCTGTCTGTACATTTCTAATCATCTAAATAACAACGACTATGGCAACAAAATGACAATTAACGGAGTAAGCACCTGCCAATCGGCAGGAACGGAGAACTACGAGAAATTCCAAACGGGTATCGACAGACGCAAACGCACCCTTGTGCAATACGACTACCGCCACACGGACGGGGAACTTTTCTCTTGTGTCAAACCCACATTAGACGAATGTCGAGCCGCACGGGACAAGTGGCTAACGGCAAAGGAAAGGAAGGAGGAGAAGCGATGAACGAAGCAGGCTACCAAACGCTGATAGTCAAATTCAGCGAACCCATTACGGCATTGGACGGCATCTTTGACGATGCCGAAGCGTGGGGAGTTGATACCCTAAAGGGGTGGATAGACAGCTATGAAAGCAGCCGTTTCACTGCCATTGACAGCCATACGGCAGTCATCACGAGCGAGTATAGCATGGAATGTCTGAAAGAGTGGCTGGAAAAATGCACACCCATAACCGAGAAAACAGAATTTTGAACATTGGGGCGGTGTCCGCACCGCCCGAACCATAAACCTAAAAGACAACGGATATGATAGCAAAGACAATTTTAGAGCAGATTGGCGGCAGACGCTTTGCCGCCATGACGGGAAGCAAAGACTTCACAGACATGGGCAACGGCTTGCGCATGAGCCTTGCGAGGAACAAGACCAGTGCCAACCGCCTTGACATCATCTATGACGGAGGGGCAGACCTATACAATATGCGTTTCTACCGCAAGACGTTCAGCAAAAAGACATTCGAGAGCAGGACGAAGGACATTGAAACGCACGAGGGGATATATTGCGATATGCTGGAGGAAATGTTCACGATGGTAACGGGACTTTACACCCGCTTTTGAGGGGTGGGCGGCAAAAGCCGCCTACTTTCTTTCATGAGCATGATGGCGGATAAGAAAGTAGGCAAAGAAACCTTTGTACCAATCTACGATAGTATTCACAAAAACAAGTTTTAATCATGGAAACAATCAGACAGAACGGAAAAACCATCTTGTACAGCAACGACGGCATAAGCATAAAGATGGTTTTCAAGAACCTTACGGGCAGGAATTTTCAAGGTCAGGAATATACAGACTATATCCGGCATATCGCAATCGGCAGCATGGGATTTTCACCCGGTATCATAGAGCATTGCAGGGACGGTGAGGTTGCAGGCAAAGGGACAATCCCGAATGTATGAAAACTGAAACTCCGATGAAGTTGGCGGCTTCATCGGAGTTTCTTTCGTCAGACACTTATTCTTTATGGTACATACAGCAGCGCAAACTCAGCCTTCCTTCGTTTGAGCAGCATGGCGTGGCGTTTCCCCTTATAGTTACAGAAAGCGATATACTCCCGGTAGATGTTCCTGTCACCCGCCTCCAGCTTTCGGATTAGCGTGCTTTTGGGTATCTTCCCACTCCCCAAAAGACGGTACGGACCGACATTGTAGGCGAGCGTGGCAAGCAGAAGCGAATCCTTCCCGAACTGCTGGAACATCGCGCAGAACTTCCGCAGGTCTTTTCGCAGAAGCGCGTCCGCCTGCCGCTTCGTCATGGTGCGTGCCGAATACCTTTCCCCCGGCTGCAACCGATGTCCATATCCTACATACGGGTGATGTTTTTCCGAATGCCAGCCCTCAAAATACTTCGTGCATCGCACCGCCCTCTCAAATGGTGGCAGCCGGTAGATAGCCGCCTGCCCGTCCGTTCCCTCATGGCGTCTGTTCCGTGCGGACACGGAACAGACCGCCAGAAGCGAACAGAGGATAGCCATGAATACACGCATCATCGTGTAAAGGGCTTGAAGTTCCCGATGGGGACAACAGTGATAACCCCGTCATCCTTCACGTTTCGGTTGTTGAAGTCAAATTCCAACTCATAGGAGTTGCCGAAATTGTCCTCCACTACCACGATGAAGTTGTGCGCCTCGTCACCTTGCGCCGTGTAGTACAGCCGGAACTTCTCGTTTTCGAGCAGGTAGCGGTCATTGGGCAGGAAAGTGATGCCGTTGTCCATTTTCAGTGTGCCCTCACCCTCGAACTGGAAATACCGGATGGTATAGAGGGTATTGGCGAAATCGCCCGTTTTCTTCAGCTCACAGCGGATTTCCACCGTCTGCCCCTTTGTGACCTTGTTCGGCACGGGCATGGTTTCCACCGTGAAGGGATAGGATTGCTGGATGTCCATATCGTCGTCGCACGATACGAATGTGAATGACACTGCGGCGAACAGGCAGAGTGCCAACGCCTTGAAGATTGATGTTCTCTTGTTCTTGTTGTTCAGTATGTTCATTATTCTTTGATTTTTAGATTGTTGTTCTTTTGTTGTTTTCTTGATACTTGTTGCAGGTACTCGTTCAAGTCCTTGCAGCCTTGATAGATGCCGGAACGGTCTGTCACCTTTCCTCCGTAGCGTGTCCGCAGGGCTTCCATTGCCCTGCGTCCGGCTTCGTCTCGGTCGAGGTAACAGTCGATGCGCTCGTACCCGTCCAGATGTTTCAAAGCCTTTTCCACGTTGGCGACGGAGTTCAGCACAAGGCAGTCACCCGTTGCCAAACCGAGCGTGACGGCGGACAGGAAGTCCATAAAGCCCTCGAACACGCTGCACACGTCCGCCGGGATGTCCCCCGCCTTGACCAGCGACACGTCCTTTGGTGGTACGCAACCCTTGAAACGGCGGCTTCGGGTTTCATAGCCGCCCGACACGTTCGGAAAGCCGACGGCAAAGTACCGCTTACCACGCACGCCGTAGTTCAGGCGGCAGCAGTGGCGGGATGCAACGGCATAAGGGCTGCCTCTTTCCTTCAAATACTCCGTCAGCGGAGAGCGGAGCAGCGGGACGGCTTCCACTCCCTCAAAGGCAGGTTCGGACGGTTCCGGCAGGTACAACGGCTTTTCTGCTGCGGCAAGCGGCATACGGGCGGTTTCCGCTATGAATCTCGCCTGCGCCATGAAATCCCCGCTTCGGGTAAACTCCCCGACAAGCGTGAAGATGTCGCCGCCCTTGCCCAAGCCGAAGTCGTACCAGAGCTGTTTCGCCACGTTCACACGGAAGGAGGGCGTGCGTTCACTGCGGTATGGCGCACGATACCACAGCTCGTTTCCGCTCCTTCGGACAGGCTCATGTCCCAGCCGTGCGAGAAAGTCCGCAATGGGTATCTGCCTCATATTCTCAATGTCCGTCCGTTCCATGCGACGTGTCAGTTGATGATTATCTTGACGCCCGCCCCGAACTGCGTATGGAACTTCCGTGTGTCGCCACCCCACAGCAGGCGCTCCCGGAGGTTGGCGAGCAGGGCGATACGGTCAGCCACGTAAAACTCCACATCGAGCGTCAGCGCACCGCCGTAGATGAAGGCGTCCCGGTCATGGAGCGTGGAGCCGTCATGCAGCACTTTCTCGCCCCAATTCACCGACTCATATCCGGCGAGAGCCGAAGCCCCCGCATAGACGAACACTATTTTACGGGCGTCGGAGAGTATCTTGAAATAATAACCGCCCTCCGCCGTGAACTGCGCCACAGGTATGGCGGTATCCTTGTACGGGTTGTTCTTCAAGAGGTATTCGCCACCGAACACCCACTTGTTACCGTTCTTCGTGTAGGTGGAGAGAGCCGCCCCGAAACTGTAACCGCCATTGTTGCCACTTAAACGCATACCGTCCACAAGGTTAGCTCTCAATTCGATGCCCTGCATCTTCGGCAGGCATCGCTGGGCGTGCGCCTGCCCCGTGAACAGGGCAAGCGACACGATGATTATTGCGATGTACTTTCTCATGGTCAGCGCACTTGAAGTTCGTTGATGGTATTGGCACGTACCAAGTCCTCGTTTTCAATCACGAAAGACTGGTGACGCCCCCCGTTCTTCTCGTTGAGTTCCACCACGAGGCATTTGTCGTCGGGAATGGTGAACTTCGCCATCGTGAATACCGTGCGCTCGCTCTTCTTGCCCGGCACGAGTGTGGCGTAATTCTGCGCACGGAGCGGCAGGATAATCTGCTCCTGCACGGCGGTACGCTTCGCCACCTTCTTGTCCACGATTTTCCATGTGATGTAGTCCACATCGAAAGGCACGTTGCTCTGGTTCTTTATCTCCGTGTGGAAATAGAGTAACCCATTATGCGTGTAGATACCTTTCAGCAGGTACTGGATGCCGAATCGCTTGCAGCCGATGTGCTTCACCTCACGCTTGTTCTGCTTGTGGATGGACTTCATGATAAGGCGCACCAGCATCGGGCTTTCGCTGCCCAGTTCCTTCAGGTAGATTTCCTGCGCGTTGTTCGGGCGGTTCACCTTCTCGCCGTCATGGATGAAGTCGCACATCTCCACGTTGAGAAGCAGCGGTTCGGAGGCGTACTTCACGTTAAAAGTATAGAAACTCCCGTCCTCCGTGATTACCGACATATTGGTTTCGTTCGGGAAGTTACGCACGGTAGCTTTCACGCGGATGACGTTCTCCGCTCCGTCGGCTTTACCCGCAATCAGGTCGGGCGAGCCTAAATCGACGTAGCGCACCTCCGAGGGGAAAATGACGTGGACGGTCTTGTCGTAGGTCACTTCCAATCCGTGCGGGGGAACCATGCGGTCGAAGGTCAGCTTCTTTGTCAGCCCGTGATACAGATCGCCGTCCGCCTCCTTCTGCGGATAGACCTCCTTTGTCAAGGTCGGTTGTTGGCTTTGCCTTCCTCCTCCTTGCGAGGCATAGTCAAGCGAGCTTGTCTCTGCTCTCGCTTCGTTCGTCGGTTCACTTCCGTTGTTCTCTCCAACGGTTACGTTCTCCTGCGCGTTGGCAGTTATGATGCCCATAGCGAGGGCAAACATGATGATTACTTTTTTCATTCTACTTTGGATTTTAGTGGTAAATAAAAATTTGGTTGTTGTTTTTTTAGTCGTTGATTGTTATTGTTTTCAATCTCTGTCCTGATATAGCATGACCTTGTATCCGGATTTCAGATGCACCTTGACGGTACGCATCTTCTTGGCGATATACTGGCTCGTGCCTTGTATCAGCCCCTTGCCCAAGTCGGAGGCGAGCTGCGCCCCTGCGTTGGTGGAGATATTAATGCTGCTGCCCAGCGAGCCGCCCATGTTGGCGGCAACCTCCCTGACGGCGTTCATCTCCATCGAGTTTGGAATGAAGATGCCGGGCTGTCCGTCCGTGTCATACACCGCCAGTTCTACCGGGATAATCGTACCTGCGTACTCCAGCGAAGTAATTTCAATATCGAGTCGTTCGCCCTGAATCTTTGCCGTGCCTACCACCACTGCATTGCGGGGTATGATTTTGTCCGCCACTGCCATCGGCTCCAGCAGCCGTAATCTTACCGCCTGCCCGTCAGTCACACTCTGCGCCCCATAGACACACGCCGATATGGTGTTCCTGTCCGATACAGTCGTGACACCCACCGCCGTATTGAAACTGCGGTTGCGCTCCTGCGAGAAGGAGGCGACAAACTCAGCGTTGCTCATCGGCTGTGAGAGCGAAGATACCACCTGATGCGTTACCTGCCTGACAGGTGCAGCCGTGTTCTTTCCGGCTTTCTGCACGGGGTAAGGCTCTGCCGCCTGTCCGACAGGTGGCTGTGTGCCGTTCTGCCCGCCCATGTACTTCGCCGCCAGTTCATAGGACTTCTCCATGAGTGCCACTTGGTCATCCATAGCGGATGCCTTGCCTTTCTCGGTTTCCAGTTCCGATTCCAGCGAGGCGATACGCTCTAACAGTTCGTCCATTTCCGCGTTGTCGTTCTTCGGCTGCTCATAGAAGTTGCCGAGCGTGGTATTGAGGTCGCGGTAGGCAGCTGCGGAGGATTGGATGGTTTTCGGAGCGGATGATTTTGCTGTTGCATCTTCCGCATTTCCGGGATTAGCAAGGTCGAAGTCCCTGCCGCCGTCCGTTTCCGCCACCTCGCGGTCGAACATATCGCCCAGTTCCTGCATGGCGCGGCTGCGGTTCTCCTGCCGTTCCTCCATTGCTCCCTGTTCGTAGGCTTTCGCCTTGTCGCCGATGATCTGGCGGTTCGCCTTGTCAGCGTCGGGCATTTCGATGTTGTAACCACCCGTTCCCGGTTGCTGCTCCTTGTCGGAAGACGGGGCGAATATCAGCCACATAGCACCGATGAATACCAGCACTATAGCGGGCAGCACTATCATTTTCTGACGTTTCAGCCTTTGGGCTTCGGTCAGCGGCTTGCGCTCCTTCTTCGGTTTCCCGTTGTCGGGAGCCGCCTTGTTCTCGTTTTTAGGTTCATTCTTCGTCTGTTCCATATAAATAAGGTATTACATTATGATTGTTGTCCGGCTTTATGGACAGTTCCACCTGTCCGGCATGGTCTGTTACCATCCGGCTGCCGTCATTCCTGCCGATTTCATAGACGGCTTTGCCGAAGGTGTAGAGGGCAAGCACCGCAAAGGCGGCGAGCATCGCCAGCACGATGCGCCTGCGTGTCTTCGGGGGCAAACCGTCCAGATAGCCTTTGAGCCTTGCCACCAGCATTTTCTTTTTGTCGTGGAGCTTCCAGTACGCACGCCAAAATGATTTTTTGATTTTCTTCATGTCCGTTTACCTTTTGATGGTTTGTAAATCCTTGTTCTCGATGATGGTGAATCCCTCGATGGTGAAACCGTTGGGATTGTCGTCCGAACGGGACGAGTTCAAGAGGCGGCACGTAGTCACGAGGCTGCGCTCGGTGACGTTGCTCTGCCGGATGATCTTCTGCGTGGCGTAGGTCACGGCACGGTAGGGATAGCCGTTGAAATCGCACACCACGCTGTCCACCTTCAACACCTGATTGATGTTCCCGGCGATGATGCGGTTGTAGTACCCCTTCTCGGCAAAGTCCGAATAGTAGTTGTACACGCTTTTGTCCGCTAATAGCAGGGCGCGTTTCACGTTATGCTCTATCGCGCTCTTTTCGGGTGAGAGCGTGAAGAACAGCTCGTGGAAACGGCGCACGTGTTCCCTCGCTTCTGCCGGACGGTTCTGCGACAAGTCTTGCGAGAGAGCCAGCATCAGCGACTTGCCGTTGTCCAGCACGTAAATCTTTTCCCGTTGCCGCTCCGCGAAGCGGTAGGAACTCCACACGCTCCATACCGTTATTACGGCACACAACGAGAGGAAGACGATACCGAACAGGCGTATCTGCCTGAACGATGATTCGATGTTTTTAAGTGACTTAAATTCCATTGTTGTTTATTCGTTTTTAATTGTCAGTTGATTATTTCAGCAGCTTCCCGACACGTCCGACCACGTTTCCTGCGGCTGCGCCCGCCACGCTGCCCGCCATACTTCCGGCTCGTCCTGCCGTCTGGTTCACGTTGCGACCGTAGCTTCCCATGCCTCCGGCTTGGATAATCCAGCCTGCTACCGTGGGGATGGTGAAGTAACCAATGATGCCGATTATCATGAAGACGATGTACACCCCGTCGCTCGAATCCAGCGAGAAGTTCGGGTCAGCCTGCATCCGTTCGATGTCGCTTTGCAGCATCAGCACTTGTATCTTCGCCAGTATGGTGCTGAACATATCCGACACGGGCAGCCACAGATAGACCTGTATGTAGCGGCATATCCACTGTGTAAGCGTGCTTTGGAAGCCGTCCCACACCGATATGGCGAAGGCTATCGGACCGAGTATCGCCAGCACCACGAGGAAGAACGTGCGGATGGTGTCTATCACGAGGGCGGCGGCTTGGAACATCAGTTCCAGTATCTCGCGGAAGAAGTCGCGGATGCCCTTCTTCATGTTGTACATCCCGCGCTCGATGTACATCCCCGCCATCGTCACCATGTCGCCGGGCGACCAGCCCAGTTCTTCCAGTTGTTTGTCAAACTCCTCATTTGACACGAGGTAGGCGGTTTCGGGATTGCGCATCATCGCTTCGTACTCCAGTTTGTCCTTCTGCTCACGGTATCGGTTCATGTCCAGCGTTTCCGCCTCCAGCATCTTTGCCGTACCCTGCACGACGGGCGACATGATGCTGTTTATCGTACCCAGTACCACCGTCGGAAAGAACATGATGCACAGACCGATAGCGAACGGGCGGAGCATAGGGAACACGTCTATCGGTTCGGCTCTCGCCAGCGACTGCCATACCCGGTAGGCCACATAAAAGAGTGCGCCCAGCCCGGCGATGCCTTTCGCCACGCCCGCCATGTCCCCGCATAGCGGCATCATCTGTTCGTAGAGCGAGCGCAGAATTTGGTGAAGGTTGTCGAAATTCATAGGCTACCAATATCTTTCGTTCATGTTCCCGTACAGCCCCATGATGCGGTCAAGGTCGTTTTTCTTCTTCGCACGCAGGTAACTCACGCTAATGTTCTTGTTGGTGTAGTAGCTCACGAGGTTGCGGTAACGCTTCATTTTGGAGTAGCAGCGTTCCACCACGTCCATGCGCTCCTTGTCCGTCATGGAGAGCGTGGTGATATTCACCACATTCTTCAGTTCCGTCAGCACATCGTTGGATTCCTCCAATAACTTGGTGTAGCCAAAGGCGATGGCTCCCAGTTCCTCCACCGTGAAGTTGTCGTCACGCATCATCTTCTGGAAACTGGTCACATAGGTGTCGGTGATGTCACCCACCATCAGAATGGTCTGCTGCACCTTCCGGGCGTCCTTTACCAGATTGTTCACGGATTTGAGTGCGTCGTAATACTTCTTGCCCTGTTCGTAAATCTTCACGGTCTCTTGAAAATTTTTTATCATATTCTGGGCGGTCGTGGAAGTGTGTACCACGTTCTTCGAGGTGTTCACGATGCTCTGCGCGATGTTGGACGGGTCTATCACCGCCCACTGTGCGCTTGCCCTGCCGACTGCAAACAGGCACAGGCAGATAATAAGTGTTATTCTTGTTCTCATGTTACTTTGGATTTTAGTGGATTTCATTATTTATTGCTCGCCTATCGGATGGTCCGGTTTCGGGTTCACACGCACGTAGTCCCCGTTCGGCGAGAAGGTCAGGATGTCCGTCGCCTCGTTGTAGGACACGTCGATGCGGAATCCGGTGTTCATGAACAGATTGCCGTTCTCCTCCTGCAAGAGATAGGTTTCCGGCTTCAGCTTGCGGCGGATGCCGCTCCGCTTGAATACCGTCACCTTATAGGCTTCGCCCTCCTTGTAGATAAGCACGTCGGGCTTGCCCTCCACACTCTCCCAGTTTCCGCAAAGCAGGTCGCGTCGGTTGTCCGTTATGTCGCAGGATTGCAGCACCATGACCGCCAGCCCGATTAAACACTTGCTGACTTGCAGCATTTTCGTTCTTGATATACTCATACGCATTTTCTTTTTTAGTTGATGAATCTGTTTCTATTTATTCCTTTTTTCTCCGCCTTTCGGCAAGCTGCCGGATGACGGCTTCAATGTCGCCGCCCAACTGTTCCGCCAGACGGTAAACCTCTACTTTTTCCGTTTCTTCGGTGGTGTACGCCAGATACTCTTCAGCACTAACTTCGGTGGCATAGACTGCCGACTGCGTGCCGCCCAGTCCTATCCACACTTCCTTGTAGAGCCTTGACGGGTTGTTCGCCATGTTGATGGAGAGTATCTGCGACTTCTCTTTCTCCGTCAGACCCAACAGGGACTGTATGGCATCAAACTTGTTCATGTACTTCCGCTGGTCAAGGAGTATCTTGCAGTCGGAGTTGTTGATGATGCTCTCCTTGACGACGGGCGAGGAAATGATGTCGTCCACCTCCTGCGTCACCACGATTGCCTCCCCGTAATACTTGCGCACGGTCTTGTACATATAGCGCAGGTACTCAGCCATGTTCGCCGAAGATAGAGCCTTCCAAGCCTCTTCCACTATCAACTGTTTCCTTACGCCTTTCAATCGGCGCATCTTGTTGATGAAGGCTTCCATGATGATGATGGTCACCACAGGGAAAAGCTCGCGATTTTCCTTTATACTGTCAATCTCGAAGACGATGAACCGCTTGCCGAGCAGGTCGATGTTCTCCGTGGAGTTGAGCAGGAAATCGTAACGCCCGCCCCGGTAATACTGCCGCATGGTGGTGAGCATGTTGTCGATGTTGAAGTCGGACTTCTCCACCTTGATGTCACGCTGTGCCAGTTCCTTGCGGTAGTCGTCACGCATATACTCGTAGAAGGTGTTGAACGACGGCACGATGCTACGGTCGGATTGGATGCGCTCAATATAGGCACTCACGGCACTGCCCAGCTCGCCGCTCTCCGTCTTTGTCACCTTGTCGTCCTCCGACTTCCAGAGCGTCAGCAACAGGGTCTTGATGCTGTCCTTCTTCTCCACGTCGAAGATGTAATCGTCGGTGTAGAACGGGTTGAAGCTGATGGGCTTATCTTCCGTGTAGGTGAAATACACACCGTCCGCTCCGCCTGTCTTGCGTCGGATCATGCCGCACAAGCCCTGATAGGAGTTTCCCGTGTCCACCAATACCACATGTGCGCCTTGCTCATAATATTGGCGCACGAGGTGGTTCATGAAGAAAGACTTGCCGCTGCCCGAAGGACCCAGCACGAACTTGTTGCGGTTGGTCGTGATACCTCGCTTCATGGGCAGGTCGGAGATGTCAAGGTGCAGCGGTTTTCCCGTGAGCCTGTCCACCATCTTGATGCCGAAGGGCGAGAGCGAGCTGCGGTAGTTGGTTTCCTCTGTGAACAGGCACACCGCCTGTTCGATGAAGGTGTGGAAACTCTCTTCCGCCGGGAAGTCCGCCGCATTGCCGGGTATCGCCGCCCAGTAGAGTGTCGGGCAGTCGATGGTGTTGTGGCGCGGCACGCATTCCATGCTTGCCAACTGGCTGCCCACGTCGTTCTTGATATGCTTCAGTTCCTCCGCATCGTCGCTCCACGCCATGACGTTGAAGTGTGCCCGTACCGAGGTCAGTCCGTAGGAATGGGCTTCGTTCAGGTATTGGTCTATCCACTCGCGGTTGATGCTGTTGCTCCTTGAATAGCGAGATAGCGACTGCATGTTACGGGCGGACTTCTCGAACTTCTGCAAGGTTTCCTCACTGTTGTCTATCAGCACATACTGGTTGTAGATATGGTTGCAGGAGAGCAGAAGCCCCACCGGGGAGGCGAATGACAGTCGGCAGTCACTCCGGTCGGTGGAGAGCTTCTCGTAACGGGTGTCGGTAGCCACCTTGCCCGGCAGGTCTTCCGCGTCGGAGAGGGTGTGCAGACACAGGCGGTTGTCGCCGATGCGCATCTCCCTTGCCGAAAGCTCGATGTCCTGCAAGGTGGTGTCACCTTCCGGCATGAGCGAGAAGTAGCGTTCAATAAGTCCCGTCTTTCCCTCAGTACCCACAATCTCATCGGTGGAGAGGCGGCGCAGCCTGACAAGCCCGCTGTCGTTCATGATGCGCTCGAACTGTTCGCAGGCTTCCAAGAACTTGGTCGTGGTTTCCCTGTCCAGCTCCTTCGGGATGATATGTCCCCGGCACAGCGTGCTGAAATTGCTCTGCATCCGGTTACGCTCCTTTGTTGTCTTGGTCAGGTAGAGGTAGCAGGTGTGTTTCAGGTACGGACGCTCGTTGAAGTGACGCTCGAAAGAGCGGCTTAAAAAGCTCATGTCGTCCTTCTGAAGCTCCGGTTTGTAGCGTTCCTTGATGAACCAGTCCTGTTTGTGGACGACGGAGTAGTCCGGCAGCACCTTGATAGCCTTGCACCAGCAACTGTGTATCGCCTCGTACTCCGCACCCGTCACGGTGTAAAGTTCCGGTAGTTCCACCTCGAAAGCCACCGTGATGTCGGTGTCCTTTGAGATGATGCAGCCATGCTCCACCGCTAAAAGTGGGAACCTGTTTTCCAGTGTTGTCATTTTCGATGTATTCCTCATTGTCTTTCTTCCTTTCGTTGTCGTTTGAACAGACGGGTTATCCGCCGCCGGTTGATAAGGTATCGGGGATGGCTCCGTGCCGCTCCTAATTTCATCAGCCCGTGTTCGCCGTACCGGGCGTTCAGCGCGAAGGTCTGCCATACGAGGACGGAAGACGATGCCGCGCCGAAGCCGATACATATCCACTGGTCGATGCCGACCATATAGAGGATGACGAACAGGACGAAGAGAGCCAGCAGACCTCCGCAGAAGATGAAGAGGTACTGTGCCTTCAAGCCCTTGAACTCTACCGGACGGCCGATACCCTTGTTGATTGGGTATTCAGCCATACATTATTTATTAAAGGAAGAATGAGCGCAGGATGGTGGCGGCAACAATCAGGAAGATGCACGCGCCGAACCACGAGGCGGCTGTCTTGCTGGTGTCGGGGTCGCCCGATGAAAACTTGCCGTACACTTTTACGCCCCCGATAAGCCCGACGACTGCACCGATGGCGTATATCAGTTTAGTTCCGGGGTCGAAATAAGAACTCACCATAGAGGTGGCTTCGTTGATGCCCGCGATGCCGTTTCCCTGCGCGAAAGCGGAGGCGGTTGCGGCGATGACAAGTGCCGCGGAGAGGATTGCTTTTCTGTTTTTCAAGATGTTCTTGTTCATAAACTGTTCTTGTTTTTTGCCGTCAAAAGGGTGGATGGTCCTTTGTCGGGCGGTTGATACTTTGTTTCTTTACTTTGGTTTTAGTGGATGCCCGTTTGTTTCCACGGACGTGGGCGTGTCCGTTGCGGATGGGGATGCGCCTTGCGTTTCCTCGCCGCGTGGGTTGATGTCATTCTTTCATGTTCATTTCTTTTATTGTTGTCATACATAGTTGCGAATGTCGAACTCCTCGATGTTGTCCGGCACGACGAACTCCTTTTCAGATTTCTTCAGCCGAATCTCGATAAGCCCCTTGATGCGGATGCCTATCTCCGAAGAGCCTTCCATCATTTTCTCGTACAACTCCGTGCCCTCCATGTCGGTGAACACCTTAGCCGCCTTTTCACGTTCCGCCTGTGTCGCGTCCGGGTTTTTGGCGGTCTTGCAGGCGTCGTCAATCTCGTCAAAGCTGCTGCCCGAAGCCCGTGGCGTGTCCGAGGCGTCCTCTTCCGGTTCGTCGTCCCCGTATCCCAGTTCCTCCGGCGGTATGCTCGTGAAGGTCTCATCGAGTTTTTCCTCCGGGACTTGTGCCGGGCGGGATGCGTTTCCCGTTTTTCCGTCGTCAAAAGTAGCCTCTTCCTCCGACAGCTCAATGCCTTTTTCAATAGTGGCGGCTTCTTGCGTCGGTATGGCAGCGGTTGTCCGGGTGGATGCCATCCTGAAACGGCTCTTGCCGATGATGTCCGCCTTTTCCGCAGGGACTTCCTCGTGTGCCGCTATGCGTTTAGCCTCATTCCCGTCCAGTGACCGCCATAATCCGACAATGCCCTTGAAGAAGCGGACAATCCGCGTGTCCATGATGCGCTCGTAAAGGAGCAGGAACAGGAACCAGAGGTTGCAGCCGACCGATACCGCCAGCAGAATGTCTGTCATGCTGATTGTGTAATTCATATCCTTCCGTTTTTGGTTAGAATACTGAATTGTAATTTCGGGCATAAAGGCTCTTTATCGCATCTTCGCACTGGTTGAAGTGGTGCGTCAGCACATGGTCGATGTAAGCGGACAGCGTAAGCCGGTCATGCCCGATTACACGGGTGATACGCATGATACGCTCGTGGTACTCCGGGCGCACATACGCCATCTTCCCCTCACGTGCCTTTACTTCCGGGTCGCGGATGAACAGGCGTTCATAGTCCTTCTCACTGCATTTGCCGCTTACCGGGACAGGCGACAGTATTTCCACACTCGCCTGCACTTGGGTAAACATACCTCCGCAGTCTTGCTGTGGTCTTTTTTCATTCGGTGTCATTTCTTTTTCCATTTTCAAATCAGATCTTCACGTTGTTTCTTGTACAGTTCGTTGATTCTCTCCTTGTGCTGTTCCAGATGCTGGCGCAGCACGGTATCCACATATCCGCCTACTGAGATTTCCCCTCCGGCGATGTCGTTCACGATTCTGAGGATCTTGCCGTGGACGTCACGGCTGATATAGACACATTGGCGGGTCTTTATCTCGTTGCGGCGCAGGAATAGCTCGTTGTAGTCCTCGTCCTGCCTTTTCCGGCGTCCACTTTCCCTCTGCGCTTTTTCCCGTGTTACGGGTTGCACAGGAGATGGTTCCGGTGCGGCGGTGTCCTCTTCGGTCGGTGCAGCTGCGGGTACTTCCTGTGCGGGGCGCAGTGTCCCGTCCTGTGTGCGCCGCCCGATGGAGGCTAACAGCAGTTCCTCGTCGATGCCTTCCGTGTTCACTTTCCTGCTGCCCATGCTCACTGCGGTCTGATGATGTCGCTTATCTCTTCGGAAAACTCCCGGATGCCACTCCCTTTCAGCAGTGCCGTGTCCATCGGGAAGATGGTGGAGCGGAAAACGCTCTTGCGCTCTTCCGAAAGGTCACGGCGGAACTTCTTGCTGTCGGGCAAGCGGGTGGAAAGTACCGGAAAGCCCATTTCGGCTATCACTTCCTCGTAGATGCCGTACAAGTCGTTCCTCTCCCTGCCGTCCACCATCGTCCAGAACAGATGCAGCCCCTTTGTTTTCGCCTGTCCGGTAGTCATCAGCCTGTCGCGGAACATCGTGACGAATTTCAGGGTACTCTCCACGACAAAGCGGTCGGCACTCAGCGGAGTGAAAATGTAGTCCATCTGCGAGAGCGTCTTTATCACGCCGTTGCTTCGGAGTGTGCCGGGCATGTCGAAGAACACCACGTCGGGTTTCACGTCCTCAGTGGCAATCATCCTCTCGGCATCGTCGAGGGCGTTCACCGCATTGCTTTTGACGATGGTGTAGGCGTTCTTTTTGATCCGGCGGAAATGGTCGCAAGCGAGAGCCTTGAAGTAGGTGCTGCTGTCGATAAGCCCCATTTCGTGTTCGCGCAGCCCGTGGATGCTGTGCTGCGGGTCGTCGCAGTCCACGACGGCGACATTGTAGCCTTTCACGTTGTGCAGGTAGCTGGCGGCAAGTGCCGTGACAGTGGATTTGCCGATGCCACCTTTCTGTGTTGCGAATGCAACGAAGATTTCCTTACTCATAGTTCCATTTATTTTAATTGTTGATGATTTGTTTTTCTGTTTCCATACGGATTTGGCTGTCGCACCATCCGCTTCCGTGACTACACACGCAGGCGGGTCGTCGCGTATCCGGTTCTGTGGTGAAGCGGTGCGTCGGACAAATGGTGATTGACGACATTGCGTCATGAAGTCATTGAATCCATACGTCACCGAATTGTCGGAGAACCGGGTTTCCGACGGTTCGGGTATCCGTTTCGGCAAGTATCCGAAGAAGCGGATTTCCGGGTATTTGAATGTTCCGTTTATCATATCTTCAAATCGTTCGTTTCTTGAATCATGCTGCAAATAAACAAGTATATTTTGGAACCTGTATCACTTCTCCGGCAAGTGGCAGCACGTTGCGCCGGTTGGCAGTCATTGACCGGGTCAAGCATCTGTCCGATACCGCTTTAAGGGCGTAACTTTGCCACAAATTTTAATTTTTCTA
>CALIBA010000033.1 GCA_938045435.1 uncultured Selenomonas sp. | reverse complement strand
GCCTGCTTTGGTTACAGAATCAAGGATCGCGTCTGATAGAACCGCATTGATCGCAAGTTGATTGATATTTGCGACATAAAGAAAATTGATTTTTGCATCACACATCTTTGCAATCATGATGGCCTGTTCAATAGCGCGGTCAGCGCCCTCTGATCCATCTACCGGAACTAAAACATTTTTAATCATGGTACTGCCTCCTCATCTTAAAAATTATCTTTACATAGATCATTGTACCCAACCACAATCACACGCGTTTGTGCGTGCTCAATGATGGTCTGTACAACACTTCCAAGCAGAAAGCCACTCACGCGCGAAGACTTCCGTCTCCCTACAACAATGAGTGCATTTTGATGTTCATTGGCAAATCGTACGATCTCTGAAGCAGCACCCCCTACACGCTGGTATGTCATATAGGGAATATGAGCTGGAAGCATTGCAGCAGCTTTTGTGAAGATCTCCTGTCCCCGCTGAACTGCCGATCCTGCAATACTCTCCGGCAGCCAAGCAACATCTCCTTCGTCCGTACTTTCATCAAATGGAGACACATAGAGAAAATCTACAGCACCATTCATCAAGGATGCGATTTCCCCCGCAAAGCGTACCGCTCCAAAAGATGCTTCTGACCCATCCACAGGGACAAGGATATGGGCTCCATCCAAGCCATCCTCCATGCACGCACCTCCGGCTTTCACCATCTATTGTCGTATTTATTCGCTAAATTCTGTCAAACTCCTTCGTACCTTTATAGATTCGTGAAAATAAATTGACGCGCCCCATTGAAAATGATAGACTTATTCTGAATGAAACTGCATTTCTATTAGGAGGAAACACGTTACATGGAAGAAGAACAACACATGCTGACAGATGATGATGCAATCGTCTCGGCTACTGGGATCTCAGATATTTATCGCGCAGCAAAACAGCTGGAGGGCACGGTTCGAAAAACCCCTCTGATATATAGCGACTTCTTCTCCGGAATATCCGGCAACACAACCTATCTGAAGCTCGAAAATCTCCAAACAACTGGCGCTTTCAAACTGCGCGGTGCTTACAATAAAATCAGCATGCTCAATAAAGAGGAACAGGCACGTGGTGTCATCACAGCCTCCGCAGGAAATCACGCACAAGGTGTCGCCTATGCTTCACAAAAACTCGGTGTAAAAGCGGTCATCTGTATGCCTGCCACAACACCAATACTTAAGATTGAAGCTACCCGTGCACTCGGTGCATCTGTGGTTCTCCATGGCAATGGATTTGACGATGCTTATGCGCACAGTCTGCGCCTTCAAAAGGAAAAGGGCTATGTTTACATCCACCCATTCAACGACCGCGATGTAATCGTTGGACAGGGTACGATTGCGCTCGAACTCATTGACGCACTCAAGGATGTGGACGCGATTCTCGTCCCTGTGGGCGGTGGCGGACTTGCCTCAGGCGTAGCACTGGGAACGAAACTCGTAAATCCGCAAGTAAAAGTTATTGGAGTTGAACCAGAAAATGCCTCCTGTATGAAAGCAGCACTCTCCTATGGGCGCGCTATCACACTCCCCTCTGCGGATACCGTTGCAATGGCTGTTTGCGCCGGTGGTCGGCAAGGCGGGCAGGCGTTGGCTGATGGGGGTGTCGTATTTCGTGACCAACGGCTTGCTGACTGGGCTTTTGTTGGAATTGGGACATTTTATGTTCCGCATCATGGCGTTTTGGATGGTGTTGCTGCTGTTTGTGATGTATGCGGCACTGGCGACGTTTGTCCTGTTTCTGCTGCTGCACAAATTTGTGGCCAGCCGGTCGCTGTCGCGCAGCCTGCGCTTGTTTGCGCCGCTGTTTGTATTAGGTTTGGTCGGCTTGGGGATGTACAACGCCTATACGCCCGTCGTCCGTCATCAGACCGTCGTGATCGATAAGAAAATGGACA
>CALIBA010000032.1 GCA_938045435.1 uncultured Selenomonas sp. | reverse complement strand
GGAAGGACTTGTTTATACGAGAATGCTCAGTACGTAATAAGATAATAATTGACACGTAACTTGTTACGTGATACTATATAAAATATAGGAGGGAGGATATGAAAAGCTATTCGTCGCGAGATGTACTGAAAATGCTTCTGGCGGACGGTTGGGTGGAGGTGAACTGTACGGGCGATCATCACCAGTTCAAGCATCCGATTAAAAAGGGCAAGGTTACACTCAGGCATCCGGTCAAAGACCTTGGGGTTCGTGATTTGAAGAGCATTGAAAAACAATCGGGGCTTACATTCTAAGTCCTTTCCCTGTTTGGGGATATGATGAGAGGGAGGGGCGTATGCTACCGAATTATTATCGCTATACGGCGATTTTCACGTATGAAGAGGACGGGGTTCACGTTGTATTCCCCGACTTGCCGGGCTGTGTCACGTTTGGCAAGGAAGAGGAAGAGGCTGTGCAGATGGCACGGGAGGGACTTGCCCTCCATCTTTACGGGATGGAGCAGGACGGAGATGAGATTCCGCAGCCTTCGTCTTTGCGGACACTTGCAAAAGAGGAGAACTTGCAGAGCAATGAGGTCTTTATGCTCGTGGAAGCCTTTATGCCCGCATTTCGCGAGAAGCAGAGTAAGCGATTCGTCAAGAAAACCCTGTCTATCCCGTACTGGATGAATGCGGAGGCGGAGCGGATCGGAGTGAATTTTTCACAGACACTGCAAAACGCACTTGCAGAGAAAATTGCACTGGCAAAGTAAAAAAGCATAACAAGGCAGTTGTTCGGTCATTCCGAATGGCTGCCTTTTGTGTTGGAAAAATGTGAGGAGGTGGCAGATTGCGGCAGTTGATGGAAAATTTTTGCTTGGAGATTGTGCAAAGTGGAAATGGCACGGAAGCCTACAAGAAAGCGGGTTACAAGGTTAAGTCGGATAATGCAGCTGCTGTTGGTGCTGCCAAATTGCTAAGAAAGGCTAAGGTGCAGAAACGTATCGCAGAACTTCGCAGCGAAATGGATTCGCACAAGATCATGGACGCGGCCGAACGTCGCGAATTACTCACGCAATTTGCCCGTGATGGGGAGACTGCAAAAACGGATCGACTTAGGGCAATGGATCTCCTCAACAAGATGGACGGAGTTTATATCAACAAGACGCAGGTGAGCGGCGCAGACGGTGCGCCGCTTGTGTTCCGATGGGAGGGAGGCGCATGAGTGAGGTTGTGATACCGTACACACCGCGCCCAATCTGGAAAGATACGATTCATCCGGCACTATCCTCCAACCGCTTTGCTGTGCTCGTCTGTCACAGGCGATTTGGTAAAACAGTTGGCACGGTGAACGAGATGATTAAAAAGGCAATTCTTAACGAGAGGAAGGCACCTGTCTACGCCTACGTTGCACCGTACCGCAATCAGGCCAAGCGTGTCGCATGGGAATACCTGAAGTACTACACAAATCCAATTCCAGGGCGTACGGTGAATGAATCGGAGCTTTATATCGAGCTGCCGTCACGATGCCGCGGCTCGCCAGGAGCACGGCTCTATATTATCGGAGCAGATCATCCCGATGCATTGCGCGGGATCTACCTCGACGGCGTTATCCTCGATGAGTATGCGGATATAAAGTCGGAGCTCTGGGGTGGTATTATTCGTCCTGCACTTTCTGACCGTGAGGGATGGGCGGTATTCATCGGAACGCCGAAGGGGCAGAATCAGTTTTATGAGGTGTACCGGCATGCGGAGAAATCGACAGGCTGGTACTCTTGCATTTATAGGGCAGATGAGACGGGGGTGTTGCCAGAAGATGAACTTAAAGATATGAAAGCACAGATGACCGATATGGAGATTCGGCAGGAACTTTTCTGTGATTTTACCGCCTCTGCCTCTGATGTGGTAATCCCGATTGACCTTGTTACGGAGGCGGTAGGGCGTACAATGGACGCAGAGAATGTGCAAGGGCAGCCTGTGATCCTTGGTGTTGACGTGGCGCGGTTCGGCGATGACCGTACCGTGATCTGTGTACGACAGGGGCTTCTCTTGCGTGAGATGCGGACATTCACAGGGCTTTCCACGATGGACACGGTAAGCGCGGTTGTTTCCTGTTATACGGAGTTTTCGCCTGCGGCGGTGTTTATCGACGCAGGGGCGATGGGTGCGGGCGTGATTGATCGATTGCGTCAGCTGGGCTATCAGCCGACGGAGATCAATTTCGGCGCGGCTGCGATGGATACGGAGCGTTACGCCAATATCCGTGCGGAGATGTATTTTAAGTGCCGCGACTGGTTGCAATCGGGCGGTGCTCTGCCGCAGAATACCGATCTCAAAACGGAACTTGCATTGATGGAATACAAGTTCAGCGCGGGCGGGCGCATTCTTCTTGAGCCGAAGGGTAAGGTCAAGGAGCGCATGGGGAAAAGCCCTGATCTTGCAGATGCACTTGTGCTCACATTCGCGATGCCGGTGTATGTGCCGCATGGCAAATACTATGAAGCACGCCGCCGTGGAAAAATCCGCAGGGTGGGCAGTATGTGAAAGGAGGTGAGACGATGCAGGGAAATGCGGCAGCGTATGACGCTGCACAAAATGCTGCGCCGGAGGAGATCAGCCTTGAAACGCTCTCTGAGGAGGCAATCAAAAAGGTTATGACGGCGTTTTCGGCAGGGCGTGATGTTGCAGATCAATACTATGGGGCGACAGTAGAGCCTGCCCTCATCAAGCGCTATGACGTGTATCGAGCGGATGTAGACCACTATAGGGGAAAGTTCCCCCGCCTCTCTGAGATG
>CALIBA010000031.1 GCA_938045435.1 uncultured Selenomonas sp. | reverse complement strand
ATCTGCTCGTACGCTTTGGCATCCTCTGCCGTAAGACGACCGTCCTTTTCGTGAGAATCCAGAAACTGCTTTGCCTGTTCCCACATTTCTGCACGCTTCTCGCGCATTGCCATGATCTTATCCATGGTGTTTGTCCCTCCGTTAATTCCTTAATGTGAAATAGAAAAGAGCCGTCGTTTGAGCGGCTCTGCATCGACATTGTGTGTTCCCTGCCCAAATTTCGAGAGCAGGGAGTTCGTAACGGCAGCACGGGAGAAGATCAACCCGTCTGCCGTATCCGTCATAGGACGCTGTGCGTCCGTATAGAGAACAGAATCCGCAAATCCAAGCTCCACTGCTTTCTTGGCGTTCATCCACGTTTCGGCATCCATCAGCCGTGAAATCTTCGCACGGGAAAGTCCCGTCTTGAGTTCGTATGCGTTGATGATACTCTCCTTGATCTCAGAGAGGAACGTGATTGTCCGCTCCATCTCGTGTGTATCGCCAATGGAGACGGTCATCGGATTATGGATCATCAACATCCCCAGGGGTGAAATCTCGACGGTCGATCCTGCCATTGCGACAACGGATGCGGCAGAAGCTGCAATCCCGTCAATCTTGACGGCGACGTTCCCCTTATACTCCATGAGCATATTGTAGATCTGTGCCGCTGCATAGCAGTCGCCGCCCGGCGAGTTGATCCAGAGGTCAATATCTCCCTCGGCGGCATTCAGTTCGGAGCGAAACATCTGAGGTGTGACTTCATCGCCCCACCACGTCTCGTCCGAGATTTCACCATCCAGAAGCAAGACACGCTTCTCTCCCTCGTTTCGCACCCAGTTCCAAAATTTACGTTTCATCACTTACTCCCTTCTGATTCCCTGCAAACAGCCCTGCATCCCTCAATTTCGTCATGTTCCCGTTGATGAGATAGAGATCGCCGCCTTCCTCCGCTTCGATGGGGTTCATATCTTCGAGACTGCGGATGTCGTTCGCGGAGAGCCATCCGTTCTGCCGCCCGATGGCGTACCCCTCCATACGACTCTTATAGTCCCCGCGCAGCAGCCCGTCCACGTTGAAGCGGATGAAGTAATCCTTCCGCTCTGTATCCGTCAGCAGTGCTTTCTGCAGCGACTGCTCCCAACGAACCACCCACGGAT
>CALIBA010000030.1 GCA_938045435.1 uncultured Selenomonas sp. | reverse complement strand
GTGATAATGCTTCATTACGTTTAGGCTATAATGATAATAAAAAAGGATTTGATTTCTTAGCATCTCATTCTTCACAAACTTTTCATAATGACGGTTTAGTCTCAGGACAAGATACAGTATATCTTCCAGAGCGTGCGGATCTTGAGCGGTATTTAATGCAGCATGTCTTCAGCGGAGATCTGGTCATCACCATGGGAGCCGGAGATATTCTTGAAGTAGGGGAGGCGCTGGTACAACATTTGAAAGATCGTGCTTTGACACCGGACAACAGAGGGCAAATTGTCGTCGTCATGGGGGGGCCTTCTACAGAGGCAGAGGTATCGCGTCGTTCTGGGGGGGCCATTCTGTGCGCACTTCAGTCGCTTGATTATCCGGCCGTAGGCCTTGAACTAAGCCCGCAGTCCTTTGCAGAGGATATAAAAAAATATGACCCTGCCATTGTGTTTAATGCTCTTCATGGGAAATACGGAGAGGATGGTGTGCTGCAGGGGACACTCGACATGCTCGGCATTCCCTATACAGGTTCCGGTGTGTATGCGGCAGCACTCACGATGGATAAGGCCGCGACAAAACGAATATTTCGTGCAGAGGGGATTTCAACACCGCGCTCTCATGTTTTTTATGCCTGTGAAAGAGATGATCAGCTGTCTAAGCGGATTCTTTCACAGTTCCCGCCTCCGCTCGTTATCAAGGCCGCAGAACAAGGCTCAAGCATCGGGGTACATATCGTCATGTCTGCCGATGAAGTGCAAAGTGCAATTGATGAAGCGTTTACCTATGGCGATGAGGTGCTTGTTGAGGAGTTTATTCGTGGGCGGGAACTGACTGTTGTGGTATGGGGGGACCGGACGGCGGCAGAGGCGCTTCCTGTGATTGAGATTACAACGGAATCGGGACGCTATGACTATGAGAGCAAATATACGCCCGGTGCTTCCACCCACATTGTGCCCGCAGACCTTTCTCCGGAATGTACGGCAGCGGTGCAGCAGCTTGCAGTTCGTGCTTTTTCAGTATGTGGGTGCAGTGGTGTTGCCCGCGTCGATGTCATGCTCAGTGAGGATGAGGTGCCATATGCCATTGAGGTCAATTCGGTACCCGGAATGACGGAGACTTCTCTTGTTCCAGATGCAGCACGCGCGATAGGTCTATCATTTCCCGCATTATGTGAGAAGATCCTTTCCATGGCGGGGTATCGCAGATGAGTTCGCGCCGCGTTCTAAAAGGAGCATGCTATCTCTTTTGCATCGGTGGTGTTTTGGCCGGGCTGATCTACTCCCCGCTGTTTACGTTTCAGCAGCTCGTTGTGCATGGTTCTGTACAACTTGGTGCAGAGGAGCTCTGTGAAATTGCTCGCATTCGATATGGAGAACGGCTTTTTGCACTGAAGACCGATGCGATGACAGCGAATTTGCTCCATGACCTGCGTATTGAATCTGCTGTCGTACGACGTCAGCTTCCCAACAAAATTGAAATGGAGATTGTGGAGCGGGTTCCTCTTGCTACCGTTGCCTGTGACTATGGCTATTTGGATTTTGACCGACAGGGGAAGGTTATAGCAGGCTACCGCACACTCAAGGGAGCAGATATTCCGATCATTACCGGTGTGAAGCTGCACGATCTTTATATTGGCGACGATAATACCAGCCCACAGATTGAAAAAGTACTGGCATTTCTTCGTAAGATTGACTATACAGAAGTTGCGCAGCTTTCTGAGATCAACATTACCATGCCGGAGACTGTTGTTGCCTATACAAAGAATGCACTGCCCATACGACTAGGTGATCTTGACGGCATCGCAGATAAGGCAGGGCTGACACAGGATTTTTTACAGGATCAGAGAACCACACGCCATACAGTAGAGTTCGTGGACTTCAGCTATGATGCGCCATTTATCAAGCTTGCAGATCGAGAGACAACAGAAAGGGAATAAATGAAACGATTTCGGCAGGGGGAGTGGCTGCTTGCTCTCGTTTGTATCCTGATAGGCTTCATGATGGCTGTGCAGTTTCGTACAGCGCAGGATGCCAAGGACACGGTCTCTCAGCAGCGTCTTGAGGAAATATCGGATCGACTCTTGCTGGCAGAGCACGAGCGGAATGAACTCAGTGAAGAACTGCGTCGGATGAGAGAGGCAGCAGACGATCAGGAAAGCAATGCAGGAGAGGAGATGCTGCGCTATCGGGCAGGGCTTGTCCCCCTCGTGGGAGAGGGCGTCATTGTGCGCATGGATGATAGCCCAAAGGCTGCAAAATCCGGGGAAAATCCGAATCTTTACATCATCCATGATGATGATCTTCTCCGCGTCATCAATGAACTGCGTGCCGCTGGCGCAGAGGCGGTTTCCGTCAATGGGCAGAGGCTGACGGGAACCTCTGAAATCCGCTGTGCAGGGCCGACCCTTTCAGTCAATAACGTTCGTTCGTCAGCACCGTTTGAGATCCGTGCGATTGGGGATAAAAAATCTCTCGAGAACTCTTTGAAAATGCGCGGTGGTGTAGTAGAGACACTGGGGGTTTGGGGAATCCAGCTGGATATTACAGTCAGTGATGAGGTCTATATTCCCCCGTATCGAGGCAGCATCCGCCAGACCTATGCGCACGAGACCGCAGATCGGGAGGAGGCATCCAAATGATCTATATCGTTCTTGTGAGTTTAGCGATGGGTCTTGGCATCGGGTATTTCTGTCCGATTGTGATCCCTATAGCATACTCAAAGCTCTTTTCCGTGGCACTTGTTGCGGCTCTTGATGCTGCATTTGGCGGGCTGCGTGCAGCGGCAACGGAGAGATTTGACAATAGCGTCTTTGTGACAGGTTTCTTTTTCAATACACTTTTGGCGGCTGCACTGGTTTTTATCGGTGACCGTCTTGGTATTGACCTTTACTATGTGGCATTGTTGGCCTTTGGATTTCGTATCTTTAAGAATTTGGCGATTTTACGCCGATATTTGCTCAAATGGTATCAGGAAAAATGAAAAAAATCTTATCCTATGGAAATTTAGAGAAGTTTATGATAGAATTATCGTGGGGAATCGTAGATCACAATCAGAGCATATATTAAATATAGATATGATATGGAGGCTGAAGCTGTGTTCGAAATGGATGATAACTTTGAAGACTTTGCAAAGATCATCGTGGTCGGTGTTGGGGGCGGAGGAGGTAATGCCATCAACAATATGATCAACTCTGGTCTGGAGGGGGTTGAATTTGTCGTTATCAATACGGATGCGCAGGCATTGCTACAATCCAAAGCAGCGACACGCATCCAGATTGGTGAGAAGAGTACACGTGGTCTAGGTGCGGGCTCTCGGCCGGAGATTGGAGAGGCCGCTGCACGAGAGAGCAGAGAGGCCATCACCGATGCACTGCGAAATGCGGATATGGTCTTTATCACGGCGGGCATGGGCGGCGGCACCGGTACGGGCGCCGCGCCGGTTGTCGCTGCATGCGCACGTGAGCTTGGCATCCTCACGATTGCCGTTGTTACACGCCCCTTCTCCTATGAGGGTACATCGCGGGCACGCAATGCAGACACAGGAATCGAAAAACTGCAGCAGCAGGTGGATACTATTATCACCATTCCCAATGATCGTCTGCTCAAGATCATCGACAAGAGCACGCCGGTCACCGAGGCGTTCAGCAAAGTTGACAATGTACTTTGGCAGGCGGTCAAGGGCATCACGGATCTCATCACAAAACAAGGGCTTGTGAACCTTGACTTTGCTGATATTAATACAACGATGAAGAACGGCGGGACAGCGATCATGGGGCTCGGAGAGGCACGTGGCGAGGGGGCCTCCATTGCAGCAGTAAAGAGCGCAATCGAATCTCCGCTGCTTGAGACAAGCATTGAGGGAGCAACAGCCGTTATTGTGAACTTTATGGGCTCTAGTAACCTCAGTATGCTCGAGGTCACCGAGGCTTCTGAATGGCTCAAGAGTACGATTGGTCAACAGGCAAATCTTATCTGGGGCTTTGGCATTGATGATGCGCTCGAAGATACCGTTTCTGTCGCTGTCGTGGCAACAGGATTTGGCGTTATTCCAAGTGCTGATGTGGAGGAGGCGGTGGAGCAGCAGCCGGTCGATGAGCCAGCTGATTTCTCCATTCCCATGCCCAATAATATGTTTTCGCCGCGTATGGGGGGCACGCAGGTACGCGCCAAAGATTCATCTCCTGCGGGCGGTCGGGAACGGCTGAATATCGTCTCTCCGAATACTGCGGCCAGTGCGGAGGGGATGCTTGATATTCCACAGTGGATGCATAAACGCTGAGCCAGCGCGATAAAAAACGCCTGTTGCATAAGTAAATGTCTTATGCAGCAGGCGTTTTTGTTTGCCCAAAGAAGGAGCTCCAGTGCAGTCAAAGTTCTTTACATTACCCTTCCAGATCCGGCCGCAGATTTGCCGCTGCACGAAGATAGATATGGTGGATTTCCGACTGTGCACACGTCATATTGGCAAGCAGGAGCACACGGATGCAGCGTGGCAGACTGTTGTCTATGGCACATTGGCGTGCATCAAAGAGCGGCACAAGATCAAATCCGTCCATACGACGGATACCGGCTGTTGGGAATGCCGCAGTCAAATCTTCGGTTACACTGAAGATGGCTGCACCGATGTCGGCAGGAGAGATGGCGTTGGAGGTTATGAGTGCTGTGACAAGCTCCTGTGCTGCCTGCCAGATTTCTTCCGCATCATTGTGATCAACGGTAATGGCACCACGAATGCCTCGCATTGCTCTCACACTCCTTTATGAACATCCCAGATGAGGCGCAGGCTCAAGATAAATGCAATGAGATAGCCCAGCAGACCAATGACAGGAATCCCACCGACTTGTGGCTGCATATTCGTTGTGCACAACGTACTCGATGCGATGAGGCTCGCTGCACATAAAAGTGCCAGGATGAGCTTGTTGATCATCTTATCCAATCGTTGTACGGGTTCTTCAGAGCCTGTGAGGTCTATGTTGAGCTTTGCCTGCCCACTCATTGTCATTTTGAGAAGATCGGCAAGTTGCTCCGGGATCTGCACAGATTTGCGCAGGAGCATAAAACCTTCCTGCCGCACTTTATTTAGACTTTCCCGCCATGATAGTCCCTGTATGATGCCGAGGGAAAGGCTGCGGGCAAAGATCTCGAGAAAACTGACCTTTGGCGCACAGCGACGCATGACGATCTCAACAGTCATTACACCGCGTGCGAACATAGCAAGACCACTTGGACAGCCAATATGATGCAGTCGAAGAATGCCGAGAATTTGATTTGTGAGTACGCCCATATGCAGACCAGTGAAGTCCAGACTGCCATATTGCTCCATCATGACGTCAATGTCTTGGTAAAGTCTGGCGTGGTCAATGCGACCTTTTATGATGCCGAGCGATAGAACGGCAGCTTTCATTTCAAAGGTGTCATGTGTAGCGAGCGCGAGGATCGCGCGTCGCAGGGAAAGGCGATCCCGATTGCTGAGACGTCCCATCATACCGAGATCGATCCACACGATGCTCCCATTTCGGATACGGATGTTTCCAGGGTGTGGGTCTCCGTGAAAAAATCCATCCTCTATGATCTGTTTTGCGTAGTTCTCGCCCAGCCGACGTCCGACCTGCGTAATATCAACACCAGCTGCACGCAGTGCATCTGTCTGATCGAGTGGAATGCCGTCGATATATTCCATAACGAGGATGTGCTGCGTTGAGAGATCACGCAGCACTCTCGGACAGGAGATGAATGGATTCTCACGGTTTAGGTGAGCAAATTCCTCAATATGGCTGGCCTCGATGAGAAAGTCCATCTCCTGTTTGGCGATGTTCCACATCTCATCCATGAGCATACGAAAATCCATGACATCATCGCGGCTGACAAGCCGTATGATGGTGACGGCACGCTTCATGAGCATGAGATCCATCTGCATGATCTCATGAATACCGGGCCGTTGTACCTTGATGACAACATCTTCGCCAGAGGTTAGTGTCGCGCGGTGCGCCTGAGCGATGCTCGCAGAGCCGAGCGGGGTGCTGTCGATGGTGCGAAAAATTCGATTCCACTCCCGATGATACTCTTGTTCCACAATGGCAAGAATCATGGGAAAAGGGAGGGGATTTGCACCTGTTTGAAGCTTCATTAGCTCATCGCAGTATTCTGTTGGCAAAAAATCCGGGCGCATGCTCATGATCTGGCCAAACTTGACAAAGGTAGGGCCAAGATCTTCAAAGATGGCGCGGAGTTTTATGGGTGTAAAACCATGGACAATATCATGTTTTCGCAGCACGGAGACCATTTCACGCAGGCGCAGTGCGGCATTTTTATTTTCGGTGCCGTTCAGAAAGGCGCTCAGCATGATTGTCCCTCCATATTTGTGTGATATTCGTTTGGAGCTGTTATTCTACGGCTTTATATTTCTCGGCAAGCTGTTGTTTTACTGTCTCGTTGTTGAGGTACTCGTCATAGGTGGAGATGCGATCCACGACGCCCACAGGGGTGATCTCAATGATTCGATTTGCAACAGTCTGTGTAAACTCATGGTCACGTGAGGCAAATAGAATTGTTCCGCTGAAGGACATCAGACCATTGTTGAGTGCAGTAATTGACTCCAGGTCAAGATGATCTGTAGGTTCGTCAAAGAGCAGTACATTTGCACCTGACAGCATCATGCGAGACAACATGCAGCGTACACGCTCACCGCCGGAGAGTACCTCGGCACGTTTTTGGCTCTCTTCGCCAGAAAATAACATACGCCCCAGAAAACCACGTACAAATGTTTCGTCTGGATCTTTTGAATATTGACGGAGCCAGTCCACCAGGTTCAACTTTACGCCATCAAAATAGGACGTATTATCCGCAGGCAGATAGGTCTGTGAAGTGGTTACACCCCATTTGAATGTACCGCCGTCAGGTGTTTCTTCCCCCATCAGAATTTTGAACAGCATTGTCTTGGCGGCACCATTTGGTCCTACAAATGCGACTTTATCTCCCTTTTTTAGGGTGAAGCTAATGTTTTTGAAAAGCTGACGCCCGTCCATTTCTTTGGATAGTCCCTCTACAGTGAGAAGCTGGTCGCCTGCTTCTCGGTCGGGGGTGAATGCGATATACGGATACCTGCGCGCAGACGGTTTGATGTCATCGAGAGTAATGCGCTCAAGAAGTTTTTTACGTGAGGTTGCCTGACGTGATTTTGCGGCATTTGCAGCAAATCGTTGGATGAATGTCTGCAGTTCCTTGATCTTTTCCTCTTTTTTCTTGTTCGCATCTTTTGCCATCTGGAGCGCCAGCTGACTAGACTGATACCAGAAGTCATAATTGCCCGCGTAGAGTTCAATCTTGCCAAAGTCCACATCACAGATATATGTGCAGACTTGGTTCAAAAAGTGGCGGTCATGTGAGACGACAATGACCGTGTTCGGGAAATCAGCAAGGAAGTTTTCCAACCAGTTGATAGAGGAGACATCCAAATGGTTGGTCGGCTCATCGAGCAGGAGAATGTCGGGGGCACCAAAAAGTGCCTGTGCGAGCAACACGCGTACTTTTTCTGCCGGAGACAGTTCGTTCATCTTCAGATGGTGTTTGCTGTCTTTGACGCCGAGACCATTCAGCAGCTGCGCTGCTTCTGTTTCGGCATTCCAACCATCCAGTTCGGCGAACTCAGCCTCAAGTTCTGAGGCGCGCATGCCATCCTCATCAGAGAAATTGGGCTTTTCATAAAGAGCATCTTTTTCGTCCATGATGGCAACGAGTCGGGCGTGTCCCATGATGACGGTGCGCAGCACCTCCACCTCGTCAAAGGCATAGTGATCCTGCTGCAAGACAGCAAGCCGCTCCCCTGGGGTAATCTCTATGAGCCCGCCCGTTGGCTCAATATCGCCCGAGAGCAGTTTGAGGAAGGTGGACTTTCCTGCACCATTTGCACCGATGATGCCATAGCAATTTCCAGGGGTGAATTTTAGGTTGACATCCTTGTAGAGGACGCGTTTGCCGAATTGGAGACTTAGATTATTGACGGTGATCATCGCCGTGCCCCTTTCCTACTTGCGCAGGATTGCGCGGAACATCGAGAGAATGCTCTGACCGTACGAGTCGCCGGGAACAGCCCAACGTCCATTGAGATCCTCCCAGTTGCCGAGCGTTGTTGTGCCATAGACGCTGCGCACCAAATTGTAGCGCGGGTCAACGACGGGGTTGATGGGCTTACGGGTTGATACATATGCAAGCAGGTGTTGGATATGTGCGCGCACACCGATACGAGAGGTCGCAAAATAGGCGCCTTTGATCTCCGCACTCGTTGTCCCGAGACCACAGTAGTTGTTCTGATCCGGTGTGACAGTCCCGCCATAACGGAAGAAACCTGTTTCCTTCAATGCTTGGGCGAAGGCGACATCGGGACGAATACCCTCACGCGTTCCTTCCTCATAGTAGTAGGAAACAAGTTCGCGTGGAGAGACGGAAATCGCAGGATTCGGGTTAACACTCAGCAGGTAGTCAACGCATTGTTCCTGACTAGCAAGCGGCGTTCCGATGATGGCATTATCGTATTCAGAGAGGGTTTGTGGAATGCTGAACATCGGCAGCAGCGGCTCTTCTTGAGCAGGTTCAGCTGCATGGATGAGCATATCGATACGAGCACGGATGTCACTTTGCTCGGCTGCATTCGTATCGCGTCCTGTATGGATTTTCGTGGTCGTTTGTGGATCGTGCACACGGCGCGCTTCGCCGGTGGACGAGGCTGCCATAAATAGTACACCTGTCAGAGTAGCGGCGGCAAAACCGCACAGAAGAATGTTCTTTCGCAAAAGATGAGACCTCCCAGATGATTGTTTTAGGAAAACGGCATGTGCATCATTTTCCTACAGATAGTTGGATAAGAAAAAGCCTAATGCCAAAATAGTGAGTACCCATGCACTGCGCGGTACATTGCGATATGAACTGCCTGCCGCTGTCAAAATTGTCCAAAGCAGGAGTGCAGCACAAAGACCGGCTTTTATATCATGAGCAGCGAGAAAAAACGCGCCGATGACACAGGCCTCGCGTGCGTCCGTGGGGGCTGTCCACTCCTGTAGCTCATGCAGTGCACGTATGAGGAGCATGAGCCCCAATGCACCGACAGCAATGGCGGGCATCACGGGAAAATCCGCAATGGCCTGCATGAGCGGGGCACAGGGTAGGAGCGCAAGAAGCAAAAGGGCAGTGATCCCCGCAGTACAGGGGATCCCCCAAAGACACTGTTCTTTTGATGCTGTGGGCAAAGCGGCAGATATGGGAGCAATCGTCAAAGGGAGCGCTCCGAGCAGTGCGGACAAAAAGCTCATGGAAAAAAGACGTATGAGTATGCCACTGCTGCCCTTATCATCTGCCCCGACTTTTTCCTGTAATGCAAGCACTGCACCACTCTCTAGCAGCAGTGCGCATAAAAGTGCAAATATTAGAACTGCGGAGGAGAAAAGCTGCTCTGCTGATGGAAACGCCAATGCACCGATCACTGTATCCAGTTCCTCGGGC
>CALIBA010000029.1 GCA_938045435.1 uncultured Selenomonas sp. | reverse complement strand
CCTTGCAGAAATGCCCGGGCACCCAGTCCATGATGATGCCGATGCCGTTCTGGTGCGCCGTATCGATAAGATAGCGGAAATCATCGGGCGTGCCGTAGCGGCTCGTCACCGCAAAATACCCCGTCGCCTGATACCCCCACGAGCCGTCATAGGGATGCTCGCACAGAGGCATAAACTCTATATGCGTATAGTTCATCTCTTTGACATAACTGATGAGCTGGTCGGCGAGCTCCCGATAGGAAAGATAGTCCCCCTCCAGCGTACGCCGCCAAGACCCCGCGTGTACTTCGTAGGTAAGCATGGGACTCTCATAGGAAGATGCACGCGCTTTACGCTCCTGCCACTCCTGATCGTTCCATTCATAATGGTTCATATCATAGGTGCGCGATGCCGTATTGGGCTTTTTCTCCGCGTAGAACGCATAGGGATCTGCCTTCATGATGCGTGGACCGCCCCACTGCGGCTCGATGGCATATTTATAAATTTCGCCCTCACCGATCCCCTCGACAAACGCCTCCCAGATCTCCCCATCGTCGATGCGGTGCATCGGATGGATCAATACATTCCAGTCATTAAATGTACCGACGACGCTGACCGCCTTGGCATTCGGCGCCCAAACCGTAAAGCGGATGCCCGCCCTACCGTCCTGCTCCATAAAATGTGCACCGAGCATTTCCTGTGCATGATAATTTGTCCCCTGATGAAAGAGGTACAGATCAAACTCACTTAATGCAGATGTTTTCACAAAGACCCCTCCTAGCGTACTCCCTTAATTTTCATACGATGATGACGGGGTGGATATTCCAAATATCCCGGGCATACTCATCGATCGTGCGATCGGAGGAAAACCTGCCGGAATGTGCGACATTCATCGCGGCTGTACGTGCCCAGCCCGCCTTGTCCTTAAATCGCCGCATAACCTCAATGCGCGCATCATCATACGCATTAAAGTCCTTGAGGATAAAGAACTCGTCATTGGCATGCAGCAGATAGTCATACAGCGAGTGAAAATCGCCATAGGTACCGTCGATGAGCTGATTCATCACTGTGCGCACTTTCTCATTCATGTTGTACTCATCCCATGCAGAGTAGGCACCTGTCGCATAGTAGTTCATGACCTCCTCGGCTTTAAGACCAAAGATAACGCAGTGCTCACTGCCAACGGCATCGCGGATCTCAACATTTGCGCCGTCGAGTGTCCCAAGGGTAATCGCGCCGTTCATCATGAACTTCATATTGCCCGTGCCCGATGCCTCTTTCGAGGCTGTTGAGATCTGCTCGCTGACATCGGCGGCAGGATAGACAAGCTCCCCGATGGACACGCCGAAGTTTTCGATAAAGATGACCTTCATGAACTTATTGATGCGGCTGTCCTTATTGATCTTATCGGCAACAGCATTGATGAGGCGGATGGTCTCCTTCGCGATGTAGTAGCCGGGCGCCGCCTTGCCGCCAAAGAAATACATCACGGGCTGCGTGAGGAAGGCAGGCTCGCTTTGGGCACGATGATAGCGGTACATGATGTGCAGAATGTTCATCAACTGCCGCTTATAGGAGTGAATGCGCTTCACCTGAATGTCGAACATCGCATCCGGGTCAACCTTGATGCCGTTGTGCTGTTCGATGTAGTGTGCAAGTCCTTCGCGCCGCATATGCTTAATCTTCATCAGCTGCTCAAGGAAACTCTTATCCTCCACATGTTCATGCAGCGCATCCATCTTTTCCGGATGCCGGTGCCATACGTGACTGCCAATGATGTCATCAATGAGTGCGGACAGATCCGGATTCGCCCCCATAAGCCAGCGCCTATGCGTAATACCGTTGGTTTTGTTGTTGAATTTGCGCGGCGTATACTCGTAAAAATCCCGCAGCGTTGTTGACTTTAAGATGCCCGTATGAATCTTTGCAACGCCGTTGACACTGTGCCCGCCGACAATCGAAAGGCGCGCCATATGCACTACGCCATCCTCAATGATCGAAAGCGCCCTCACCTTCTCCTCGTTCCCCGGATAGCGGCGGCGCACCTCCTCAAGGTGGCGGCGGTTGATCTCATCAATAATCATATAGATGCGCGGTAACAGCGGCTGAAACATATCAATGCTCCACGTTTCAAGTGCCTCCGGCATAATCGTGTGATTCGTATACGCAATGGTATCACGCGTAATCGCCCACGCATCCTCCCACGTCAGATGTTCCTCATCCACGAGAATGCGCATGAGTTCCGCCACACAAAGAGCCGGATGTGTATCATTGATGTGAATGCCGATCTTCTTGCCAAACTCATAAATGCTCATCCCGTTTGCCTTGTAATGGCGGACAATGCTCTGCACGCCCGCAGAAACAAAGAAATACTCCTGGATGAGGCGCATACGCCGCCCCTCAAAGGTACTGTCATCAGGATAGAGATACCGCGTAATCTCCTCAACAAATCTGCGGTACTCGTTGCGCTGTTGAATCTGCTCCTGCGTCAGCATGCC
This sequence comes from uncultured Selenomonas sp., assembly GCA_938045435.1. GTDB lineage: Bacteria > Bacillota > Negativicutes > Selenomonadales > Selenomonadaceae > Centipeda. Next base: position 6,572 of record CALIBA010000029.1, on the reverse strand, counting down.
ATAATCGGAAAAGTCACGGCTGACCTCAGCGTTCCAGAGACGCAGCGTGTTGACCGTCGCATTGTGATAACCGACAATGGGCATATCATAGGGTACCGCCATAACGACCATCGGATCCTCATGGATGACCTCCAGCCTTCCGCCCATATCACGCATGTAGGCGTGTCCGCCAAATTTTACATCGACGGACTTATCCGGCTTGCGGTATTCCCATGCAAAGCCATCACGCAGCCAGTTATCGGGCAGCTCGACTTGATTGCCGCCAACAATCTTCTGCTCGAACAGCCCGTACTGGTAGCGAATGCTGCACCCATGTCCGGGCAGACGGTGCGCTGCAAGCGAATCGATGAAACATGCCGCAAGGCGCCCCAGACCACCGTTGCCAAGTCCCGCATCCGGCTCCGCCTCATAGGCGTCGTCGAGATTGAGCTTAAAATCCCGCAGCACATCCCGCAGCGCATCCTCGATGCCGAGGTTGATGAGATTGGACTTTAAGAGACGCCCCAAGAGGAATTCAATCGAAAAGTAATAAATCTGCTTTTCTCTGCGATCCGCGTACTGCTTGTTCGTCTTGATCCAGTTATCCGAAATGGACTGCTTGGCCGTTGCGGCAACCGTCTTGTAGATTTCAACCTCCGTAAGATCTTCAACATCACGCCCAAACATAACGTGTGCGGTCGTAATGAAACGGCTCTTTAGAATCTCTTTGATCGTCTCAAGAGCCGTTCCCGTCGGTTTATTGACCTGATCCTTCTGTGCCAAATCGTCCACTCCTTTTCCAGTTTACTGTTTCCGCTCATCCCATGAGTTGTAAAAGCCTTACAAAGGAGATCTTTGGAAACAAGAAGCCGTTAAAGCACCCGCCTGCCCGTCCCATGACGGCAGGGACGGATGGAGAACCACTCTAACGGCAAACAACCATGTTGTAACACTTCGTATATCATCTCAGATGGTGATGTTCTTCTTGATAACAAGAGGGTACTCAGCAGCGCCCTTCAGCCATTTCTCCGGTGTGATAATGACGTTTTTGTCGCAGATCACATTCTCCACAAGGGCCCCGTCTTGAATATCACATCTTTGCATAATGATCGAATTTTTTATCTTGACGCCCTGCCCCACTTTGACCCCGCGGAACAGAATGCTGTTTTCAACCTCGCCGCGAATAACGCAGCCATTGGCGATGAGAGAGTTTGACACTTTGGCGGTGTCCTTGTACTGCACGGGGACACCATCCTTGATCTTTGTGTAGATGGGACGCTCTCCCATAAAGAGATCCTCCCACACCTCCGGGTCAAGAATCTCCATATTCGTACGGTAGTAAGTTGACATCGAGTCCACATGCGCCATATAACCGTCATGCGGATAGGCGAACATCGTGTATTCAGATGCCCTGCGAATCAACGCATCGAGCACAAAATCCTGTCCGCCGCGCTCATAGGCATACCGTACGGCCTCAACAAAGAGACGCTTGTCCATCAGATAGATGCCCATGGACACCTTCATGCCATGATAGGCCACGGGTTTTTCAGAGATGTCACAGATAAGGCCGTTCTCCGCTGTATCGAGAACAATGTTATTCCCTGTGTTCTCATCATCCGTCGTATGCGACACGAGCGTAATATCCGCGCTCGTATTCTGATGAAACCGCAAGACTTGGTTGAAGTCGATGTTATAGACAAAGCTGCCATTTGCGAGGAGAATATAACGTGCAGAGACATGCTCGATAAAGTCGAGATTGTGGTAGAAATTTTTGAGATCTCCCTTGCGCCGCATGGGATCCTCCTGCGACGCAGGCAGATAAAAAAGCCCATCATGACGACGCGCCAGATCCCAATCTTTGCCCGAACGAAGGTGATCGAGCACCGAGCGCGGCTCATCGGGGAGCATGACGCCAACCTGGTTGACGCCGGAGTTGACCATGCTCGAGAGCGCAAAGTCAATAAGACGATAGCGGCCGGCGAACGGAATGGACTCAACAGCACGACGGTCGGCAAGCTCACGAATGAGGCTCCTGTCCTCCTGCAGATTAATGAGACCCATTACGGTATTCATTACATTCACTCCATTCTCTTTTCAGTGTTTAGCCGACACGCTGTGCAGTGGATTCGTCTGTTACTGTCTCTCCTTCGGGGATCACGGTGATCTGCGTCTCTTCACCCACCACATGGGCGCCTTCCTCAACAACCGCATGCTGTGCGAGAATCGCATAGTCAACGAGTGCACTGTCACCAATACGAACCGATGGCAAGAGCACAGAGTTGCGCACGACGGCTCCTTTGCCGATGCGCACGCCGGGGAACACCACCGAGTTTTCAACCTCGCCGAGGATCACAGAACCCTCGCTGATCATAGAGCGCTGCACCTTCGCATCTTTTCCAATGTACTGCGGCGGCATAGATGGGTTGAATGAATAGATGCCCCACTTACCCGAGAGTTCAAACGGAGGCTCATCCTGCAGAAGATCCATATTCGCCTGCCAGAGGCTCTCAATCGTCCCGACATCCTTCCAGTAGCCGTTAAAAGCATATGAATAGAGACGCCCCTTATCTGCCAACATCTTGGGAATGATGTCCTTGCCAAAGTCATGGCTTGACGTCTCACTCTTTGCGTCCGCCGTCAGATAATCGGCAAGATAGTTCCGGTCAAAGATGTAGATCCCCATCGACGCGAGATTGCTCTTGGGCTTTGCCGGTTTTTCCTCAAACGCAACAATCCGCCCACTCTCGTCCGTATTCATAATGCCAAAGCGCGGCGCCTCGTCCCATGGCACCTCAAAGACACCAATCGTAGCCTGTGCTTTATTCTTCTTGTGAGATTCAAGCATCCATGAATAATCCATCGTATAGATGTGGTCCCCCGACAGGATCAGCACATAGTCCGGATCCGCCATTTCGATGAAATTGAGATTCTGGTAAATCGCATCTGCCGTGCCGCGATACCATTCCGCTCCCTTCTCACGCGCGTAGGGCGGCAGGACGAACAGCCCCCCGTCGCGCTTATCCAAATCCCATGCACTGCCGGATCCTAGGTACTGATTCAGCTCGAGCGGACGATACTGTGTGAGCACACCGACTTTTTCAATGCCGGAGTTGACACAATTGCTCAGAGGAAAATCAATGATGCGATACTTCCCGCCGAACGGGACCGCAGGTTTCGCCACGCGCTTTGTGAGCGCCCCCAGGCGGCTGCCCTGTCCTCCAGCCAAGATCATTGCCAAGCACTCTGTTTTTCTCATAGGAACTTCTCCCCCCATGGGTACCGGGCGGCACCCCAACCATATATGCAATGGCGAACTGAACAGTGGTACCGTTTCCCCGTCCAATCTGCCGTATTTCTGCCTGCTCATCTAACACGCTTTTCATCTTAGTCGTATTGTTCCTCCTTTCTTTCCGCATACTTATAACTTTAATATTTATTGAGTAATTCGATAAATACGCCAAATTTCCTGCAAGTTTTCTGTCGTGCTCTCATTGTTTTTGAAAATTTCTAACCGCCTGCTCCGTATGGAAAATCGGTGTAATGACAGCAGAAAACATCTCCGTCATCTCCTCCGGTGTCTGCCTGCATCCCCCCTGCATCCACCACTCCACCATCTGAACGAAGCTGCCCGTAATGTGTGCAATCAAAAAATCGTCGGGAAGCGCATGACGGCGCAGCAGTACATGCCCGCGTGCTGTCAGGGTTTCGCAGAGTTTGGCACGGAAGTAACTGAGAAAAATATCCCTGCTCTCACAGGTGAGCAGCCCGCGAATATTCTTCTGCTGATCCTGCAAGTGAAAAAGCATATGCGATACAATGACCGCAGGATTATCCGCATCACGGGAGAAATCGTGCGTCCCCTCATCAGACACATCCTCAAGAACATGCGCAAACATATCCTCACACATGGCACGCAGCAGCATATCCTTGGTTTCAAAATGTGTATAGAATGTACTCCGACCGACATCGGCCGCATCAATGATCTCCTGCACGGTAATGCTTTCGTAGCGTTTTCGTGCCAGGAGTTCCTGAAATGCCTTGAGAATCGCCTGATGTGTCTTTTTGCGCCGCCGCTCCATCCCCATTCCCTTTCGCTTTCCCATACGATTGTGAACACTTTTTACATTTTGTCCCAAAACAGACAGATGCCATGATCTGTTTCTCGTGATTTCCTGTCAATTATTGTACTATATGTCCAGTAGTGAAGCAAGTTCTGTTTTATAAATATACACAATGTCCAAGGGACGGCCGCGTACCGCTTCCCTGCGCTATATTAATTGTCACAGGAGGTTTTTCATATGATTCGCGCATGGCTGAAAAGTGCCCCCAAACCCACAGCCGTCTGTTCTGCCATATCGCTCGCAGCACTTACCCTGAGTTTTTTCCATGTCTTAGAGGGGATTCTCCCCTTTGATCCCGCATGGCTTGCCATTCTGCTCTGCGGAACCCCCATTCTCTATGTCGCAGGGCGTGGTATCGTGACCGGCTTTGATATACGCGCAGGTGTTCTTGTCTCCATCGCACTCATCGCCGCGGTTTCCATACAGGAATATTTTGCAGCAGGCGAAGTCGCGCTCATCATGCAGATCGGAACGCTTCTTGAGGACTGGACCGTTGCGCGCGCGCAGCAGGGGATTGAGGGTCTGCTGCGCCTCGTGCCGCAGACCGCACATGTGCTGCGCGGCAAAAAAGAGGAGACGGTTTCCGTCGAGGAGATACGGCGCAGCGATCTGCTCCGCGTGCGCGCAGGGGAGACGATCCCTGTCGATGGCATCGTGGTAGAAGGGGAAACTGCCGTGGATCCATCCATCATGACAGGTGAATCCATGCCCATTGATAAACGCCCGGGAGATCCTGTGATGAGCGGTACGATAAACACCTATGGTGTATTCACCATGCGTGCAGAAAGGACCGGTCATGATTCCTCCCTCCAGCGCATCATCGCACTCGCCAGCTCCGTGGATGCGCGCAAAGCCCCCGTTGTTCTGCTTTCTAGTCAGTGGGCATCCAGGCTCGTCGTCATAGCGCTCGTCCTTGCACTCGGGGTCTTTTGGGGCACAGGCGACTTCATCCGTGCAGTTACGGCGCTCGTGGTGTTCTGTCCCTGTGCTTTCGTCCTCGCCACGCCAACCGCCGTTGCCGCAGCAATTGGCAATCTCACGCGCCGCGGCATCCTCATCCGCAGGAGCGATGCGCTTGAACGGCTTGCCCTCGTGGATATGGTGGCCTTTGATAAGACGGGAACGCTGACAGAAGGCACTCCAATGGTCACCACGGTGCACGTACTGATGGATTCTTATACAAAGCAGGATGTGCTGCGCTTTGCCGCAGCCGCCGAACAGCATTCTGAACACCCCCTTGGGCGCGCGATTGTCAGTGCCTATCGGCAAACGGATGCGCCCATGCCGCAGGCAACAAATACACAGGTGCTTGCGGGGCGGGGCATTGTCGCACAGGTGGACGGCAAGCGTATCACCGTTGGAAAGCCCACACTCTTTGCACTGACAGAGACTGCCGCAGACTGTGCCGCAAGATCCCTGGAAAGAGGGGCTGCCGTTAGCATCGTCGCGCTCGATGATACTCCCATCGGCATGATTGTACTCGCCGATCGCATGCGCAGTGCTGTTCCGAAAGTGATTTCCTCTCTGCGGCGCATGGGCATCACGCCCCTGCTCCTCACAGGCGATCACACGAGCGCAGCAAAGCACATCAGCACACAGGCCGGTATCACGGAGATCCGCAGTGGGCTTTTGCCCGATGAAAAAATGGAGCATGTCAAGACAACCGGCCGCTTTGTTGCAATGGTCGGCGACGGCATCAACGATGCCCTTGCACTGAAAGCATCCTTTGCGGGCATTGCCATGGGCGGCATTGGCTCAGACATCGCCGTCGCATCCGCAGATGCTGTACTCGTTACAGACGATATTCGGCGTCTGCCTACCCTCATCCGCATGGCGCGGCGTACACGGGCAAAGATCCAGCAAAACATCCTGTTTGGACTGACGCTCAACTTCATCGCCCTCGCTCTGTCCGCCTGCGGCATTCTAACGCCGGTTACAGGTGCCCTCTGGCACAACGTGGGATCGCTGCTCGTCGTCATGAATGCCGCACTCCTCCTAACGGTTGGAGAACAGGAGAAATGCGAAAAAAACGTTGCAATTCCCGCACCTGTATGCTAGAATAGTCCAGTACATTTTTCGTTGAGGGGGTGAACCATTTGCCAAATATCAAGGCTTCCATTCTGAGTGTAAAATCTGATGCCAAGCGCCGTGCGCGCAACATCGCTGAAAAGACACGCGTGCGCCGCGCCATCCGCAGCGTCAATGACGCTGTCGCTGCAGGCAATGCGGACGAAGCGAGGACCCTCCTCGTTGCAGCATATAAATCCATCGACCAGGCTGCTGCCAACAATGTCTATCATAAGAATGCTGCGGCACGCAAGAAATCGCGTCTTGCTAAAAAGGTCAACGCAATGGCACAGTAAGTATAGAGAATGGATTCCATATCCTAAAAGGAATCTGTCCTTCCACCTAAAAAAGGGACTGTTGCACGAAGGTAAATTTATCTTTGTGCAACAGTCCATCTTTTCGTAT
>CALIBA010000028.1 GCA_938045435.1 uncultured Selenomonas sp. | reverse complement strand
AAGATGGACTGTTGCACAAAGATAAATTTACCTTCGTGCAACAGTCCCTTTTTTATGTCAACCTGCGCTTCTTTTTCTTTCTCCAACGAATGTAAAGCACGGCAATCACGACAATGGAGAGCACCACAAAGATAATACTCGCCTCATGTCCATACTCCATGAGCAGCGTCCAACTCTCGCCAAGAACCATCCCAGCGTAGAGAATTGCAGCCGTCCACGGCAGAGAGCCGGCAATCGTATAGATAAAAAACCGCTTTGTATCAACACGTGCAAACCCTGCGGGCAGTGAGATAAACGTACGCACCACAGGAAGCATACGGCTGAAAAACACTGCCTTTAGACCATAGCGATCAAACCAACGTTGGGCAATATCCACATGGGATTTCTTGATCAGAAAATATTTCCCATATTTTTCAACAAACGCACGTCCGCCGCGTGCACCGACTTCATAGGCAAAGACGGAACCAAGAAGCCCCCCGACCATTCCCGCAGCAAGTGCCCCCTCAAATGACATGTGTCCAGCAAAGACAAGATAGCCCGCGAAGCCGAGAATAAGCTCACTCGGTATGGGAATACAGGCATTCTCCGCCGCCATCAGTACGGCAACGGCGACATAACCCCATGAAGCGATAAACGAGAGGAAAATCTGAGAGAAATAATCCAAAAGAATGTTCCTTTCATAAAAAAGCCTCCAGTGCACATCTGTACTGGAGGCTAAAATGCAAGATGGTGCCTCAGAGCGGAATCGAACCACTGACACGGGGATTTTCAGTCCCCTGCTCTACCAACTGAGCTACCGAGGCAAGAGGAAAATGGCGACCCGGATGGGACTTGAACCCACGACCTCCGCCGTGACAGGGCGGCATTCTAACCAACTAAACTACCGGGCCGTTCTTGGTGACGCGTACGGGATTCGAACCCGTGAAGCCGCCGTGAAAGGGCGGTGTCTTAACCACTTGACCAACGCGCCATACAGAGTGCCGTGTGCGGCAAGTATCAGGCACCTGCCGCACACTCACGAACGCCATTATATGAGATTTTCATGCTCTTGTCAACATCTTTTATAAGCAACTCTTATTAATATGTGGAAACCATGCGCCATCGGCCGTTAGAGGCTGACGCCGCTGCCTAGATTTGCCCACTGCACATCTGAAGCATATTCTTCAAGCTCCGGTAGTTTTTCCATCAAATGCGCGTTTGTAACCCGCACAAATGTCCCCTTCATACCGAGAGACTTTGACTCAATCACGCCTGCTGACTCGAATTTGCGAAGTGCATTGACGATAACGGAGCGTGTGATCTTCGCCTCATCAGCAATGCGTGAAGCGATCAGACGACCTTCATACTTGCCCTGACTCGCAAGCTCCTGCAATATGGCGTGTGCCGCTTTGCGCTCGGAGTAGGAAAGCGTCTCAACAGCAATCCGTACAGCTTCGCGCTGGCGCGCATCCACTTCATTCCGCTGCGATGCATCGCGCAGCATCTCCATGCCAACCACTGTCGCCCCATACTCACAGAGCAGGAGATCGGGATCGCCAAACTCTTTTTTGTCTGTTGCAACAACGAGTGTCCCTAGGCGGCGGCGCGGCCCATAGATCGGCGTAACGACAATATTCTGGTCACGGAAAAGTTCCGCCATCTCTTTTTCATAGGGCCCCCCCTCCGCTGATACGCGGAGATTCGCATGGGTCTCCTCCAATCGGTTCAGCCACTCAACATACCTGCGCGGAAACTGCCCCTGCTCTATGACTTCGCTCACAATAAGATCTTCGTCGAAATCGTCAAAGAGGGCATACCCACATATATTTCCACTCTCATCCGTAATGTAGACGTTCGCCTCAAGAACATTACTCAACACGCGCGAAATACCGTCATACTCCACGTTCTCTGAGCGCTGTAGGAGACGATTGATTTGCCGTGTCTTTCCCAGCAAAGTGATCATCTAAATCCCCCTCTTTCTCGGACTGTCCTCACAGCCTTTCGCAATCAACACGTTCACACCCCGTATCAACCCATTTTTCCTTCTATAAACATCATACTACTTTTTTTCAAAATTTCAAGAAAAACTTGAATCTTTTTCTAGTGTCACAATAATGCTACACCAACAGTCCCAGTATACAGCACATAACAGAAGATTTTTTTATAATGTATTGCCTAATATCCCAAAGCATAGTATAATATCTCGGTATTGCGCGTGTCGGGACAGTGCTTTCCTGACACGAAACGCGAGCTGAGGAGGTGTAGCAATGGCAAGTGTATGCGAGGT
>CALIBA010000027.1 GCA_938045435.1 uncultured Selenomonas sp. | reverse complement strand
CATAACCAATCTCCTAATCAAGGAACCTTCATACAATACGAGCCAGACGGTCTTTCCTCCTTTTGCCTTCGAAAAATGCTTGCAGTCGGGTGAGAGAGCCACACCAGCCCTATCGATCGTCTGGCATAGACCTCTACTGGATCAACAACCCAAACACTCTCGCAATAATGCTTGGTGTTTGGATGATTGACTTTGTGCATAGCGATTGCACGCGGATCGTGGTCTATGGCAACATCTACACTGCGTCCGACAGCAAGCTCAATCCCAGTGGACGCCCCGCCGCCGCCGGCAAAGTTATCGACAATAATTTCATTCAGTATTCATGCACCTCCTCATTGTCCTAATTGGTTACTGCATTGATTTGAGCAACCATCAAATCAAGATCACTCTTCAGCCTTTTTATGTCACCTTTCGCTTGTTCAAGCCATCCGTTCTCACCCACAACAGACTCCATCGTATCTGCAATCTTCAAGGATTTCACAATCCGTTCCCTAGTAATAAGTGGATAGACTCCCTCTTTACGGAGGATTTCTTTCGCCTCGATAAACTCCAGATAATCTCGATCTGTTTTTGAGAGCAGATATTTTGCTTGTTGGATTGCTCCTTGCCTTGCCCGCTCTACTGCTTCGCGAGCTGCTTCTTCTACTGCCACAGCGAATTCTTGATCGTCTTTTCTCCATTTCGCACGGAGGAGCATTGCCGTCCAAAACTGAGTTATGACCGCCTCTTTGTATGTCGGCTTGCGCACCGTGATCAGTTTGTCGTTCTTATAGACCATGATGCCCCAGTTTTGGGGGATGGTCATTTTGTCATCGATGACACCATCCGCAACCACCAGACTCCAATAATTACAGTGACGTTCACAGGCTTCCGCTTTTGCGCCGCATTCCAGCTCACGCTTCAGATCTCTTTTTGATACTTTGATCTCAAAACCAATAATATGGTTTTGGCGGCTCGGCCACATACTCATTGCCACTGCATCAGCCCGTCTGCAATAATCGCCTTCAACCTCAAAAGCCAGTTCATATTCGGGTTGATAGTATCTCTGACTTAACGCCTTGCAGATGTCACGCGCTGTTACATGATTCATCATTTCTCCTCCTCTACCGGTTTTCCCGTCCATAGGCCGTACAGACGTTTACACATTGATATAATCTTCAAAACGATCGCAGCTGCGAAAGATAATTTTGTTGTTTACCCAACGTTGCAAGCGCCGAGCGCCTACAGGCGCATTCGGCTTATCATAGACCATGATATACGGATCATAGGCATGATCTCTAAAACCACATTCAAGTATACTTTTGGGATATTGACGAATATGTTCTTCTATCTCCGGTTTATGGGGAACTTGTATATTGCTCATAACCAATCTCCTAATCAAGGAACCTTCATAAATACGAGCCAGACGGTCTTTCCTCTCCGATTCCCAAACAGCGGCTGTTCTGGAAACAATTTCAGAACATCTCCTGTTGTAATTTGATCTTCGCTCCACTTGAAAACCAGTACGCCGTAGTCTTGAAGGACGCGCATACACTCCTCAAATCCTCGGCGCAAATCGTCTTGCCATGAATCTCCAAGAAGACCGTATTTTGACCTAAGCCATGATTTCTCACCTGCACGCCGTAAATGCGGGGGATCGAATACTATAAGCCGAAAGGAGGCATTCTTAAATGGCATATCCCGAAAATCCCCCACCACATCAGGATGAATAATAAAACGTCGACCATCACACAATTTTGTGTCAAGTACACGATGATCCATAAAGATAACTGCCGGATTTTCCTTATCAAACCAGAACATCCGGCTTCCACAACATGCATCAAGAATTGGTTTCATTCTTCCTCTCCATCTATCATTTTCTGTAATTTCAACCCTTATGATTCGTATATGATTTCCTTATCAAGACACGCTGCAAGAGAAACCTCTTCCCAAACGCCTTTGCTGTATTCCCAGTTTTTCAATACATAGATAATATCTGCCTCATGTACCATCGCCTTTGTAATGTGCAGATATGCTTCCCATGCCATCCCCCATGGGAGGACGGCAGGATTGAGTACAATGCACCCCTGCGTTGCCAGTCGTTCTTCGGCAGCAGCGAAAATTTTCTTATAGCCCTCCACACCTGTGATTGCACCGGAAAGAAATACGATTTTTCCTTTGAAGATTCATGATGCTTTCCCTTTCGTTGTATAAAGCGCATTTTGCGCTTTGGTGAGCGCTATCCCTTCTCTGTATCTTCCTTGCATTCCAAGTTCGATCTGTAAGGTAACGATGATTTCAATCGCCTCTTCTGTTGTCATGTGCCCATCCATGGGAAGGACATCGTTATCTACAATATTTGCAGCCTCCATATTTGCAGACAGCACTTGTCCTTCCGGATTAGGAACGGTTTCAACCAGGCTCTCCTGCTCCTGCGGTCGTTTCTGATCCTTAATCGCCTGAACGGTCGGGCGTATCCCTTCCTCGTCGATCACGGCAAGAGCATCATCCTGTGCATCCACAGACAGGCTTGACAATTCGGCAGCAGCGGTCGCTGTCATACGTCCATCCTCGACGGCCTCTTTTGCCGCATTGGATAACTTACCAATAGATTCTTTGCGTTGCAGCGTCGTTTCGGATATGCCCAAGACACTTGCAAAAAATGTCCGGAATTTCCCTGTGACCTCCCCTGACGCTTTCTGTTGGTCGTAGATTTTCCGAATGATCGGTTTGATGTATAAAATCTCTGCCGCTTCTTCCGTGGGGGAAAGATTGCGCCGTGATCCCTTGTTTGGAAACACAATGTTCAGTATTTCCATCTCATGTAACGTAATGACACCTTCCAGCGGGTTCACAACTTCCCGAACGATCGTCGGCACGCGCGGATCATCCGTCGTGCCATGCTCAAGGCGATAGAGCTGTGCAAGGCGACGTCGATGCCCGCTGAGAATCATGAACTTTCCTTCTTCATCCGGATGCGGCTTCACAATCAGCGGCTCGATCCGCTGGGTAAGATCGATCATTGCAGCAAGTTCCTCGATGTTATCCGTACTGTAGAACGCATTTTTCGGATTTGGCACAAGATCATGCACGTCCCGCAGAATGATTTCTTCGACAGGGTGTCCATTATGGACCCCCTGCCCGATCGGCTGCGAGTTCTTATTGAGGAGCTTTGCAATCAGCCCCGGATTCTGCTTTTTCATCAGGCTTCCTCCTCCATCTCAAGGAGTTCTTTCAGGAATCGAACAAGGTCAAGCTCAAAGCCGCATACGCTCGGTTTGGCAGACCAACTGCTGCTTACCCTAAGTTATCTGCGCCATTACCATACCCAAC